>JALVEG010000326.1 GCA_027031145.1 Saprospiraceae bacterium
TATAAAAGCTAATGATCGAATTATCATTTGTTTTAAAGGTCTTAAGCAAGTCTTTATCTGCAACATAATATCCATAAAAGCTTGAATTACTCCACCAAATTCTGTTATTTTTATCAATTGATATTTTCCCCAAACTCGGAAATAAATTTTTCTTCTCAAAAAAATCAATTATTTTTTTTACCGGCCTCAGTGTATTGTTTTCCCAATTCATCCTAACCAACCCCAACCTTTTAGTTGTTAACCACATATCTCCTTTTTCATCAATTTCAAAATTGGTGAAATTATAATTTTGTTGCCGGTCCAATTTAACCATCAACATTTTTCGATCTCTTAAAGATAATTTATATATACTTTCTGAGCAAACTACTAAAAGAGTATCTACGGTAAAATATTTAATCCCTCTAACTGCAAAAACCTTTGATAAACTTTCAGGGCATTTTATTGTATGAAATGAATTGTCGAGCAGATCAAAATAATACAATCCCTGTCCTTTTGTAAAAGACAAATACAATTTATGATTTAAAGTATCCTCGTATAAATTATATGGTAAAAACCAATAGTTATCATCCGGGGGAAGAAAAAAGTTTTGGAAGTTACTTTTCAAGGTAATTCTTTTTAAACCATATTCTGAGCCAATCCATAAGTCTTTCCCTATTTTGACAACCACATCAGATTCATATTTATGACCTGCAAAATTCTTAAAAGTTTTGATTATATGAATTTTTCTGTTTTCTGTATTATAATAACCAATCCCTTCAATGGAGGAAATCCATATTTCATTGTTGGATTTCAGCATAAAAGGACGTACAGCTGACGGGAAAAACAAATTATTGGCAGTCGATAATGGCCCAATCGTAGATTCAAATTTTTGGGTTTTTGTATTAAATACAACCATATCGCTATTCCAGGTACCAAGATACATCCGTCTATCCGGAGCAAGTGTCATTAATACAAAATTGTTAAGTTTGTCAATATCAAAGTTATTTATAAATAATTCAATTTTTTTTGATATTTTATTGAATTTAAGCAATCCAAAGATTGAACCTAACCACAAAATGGAGTCATTTTTAATATCCTGTTTTATTACCCTAATATCATTTACCAAATCGATACTGACATTATTGGTTTCATTTGTATATCTGAAAAATTCAAAAGTATTTTCTCTAAAATCAAATCTTGCTATGCCATTATTTGAACTGAGCCACAATTCTCTTTGTCGATCCAGAAACAGGGAATTAATATCAAAAGCTATACCTTCATTCTTATAATTGATCGTAATATTTTGAGATATCTCATTTTCAGGATCAAAAATACATAATTTATTATGGGTACCAATTAGTATTTTATTTAAGATACTATCATAAATCATACAATGCCTATGAATACTATTATCTGCTAACGAAAGACTATCACCAGGAACGTGTTTAAATTCTCTAACTGATATCCCATCCCACTTGTACAATCCTGAATATGATGAAATCCAAACAAAACCTTTGCTGTCCTTAACAATACCCGAAATATTTTTTGGAGAAAATCCTGATTTAATGTCTATGATATCCTGACTGATATATGTATTTTGTCCAAATCCTATGCTTTGAATCAGTAAAATAATAAACACGAACAATATAGCAGTATTAGAAAATTTCATTCTTAGAATTCTATTCCGTACAAATATATAAATTAAAAACTTTTTAACCCACACAACAAGAGAAAATAAACTAAATACCTCATGCGTTTAAAAAATAAAAAAATGACACCTGCATTTAAACTTTTATTTATAGCTACTCTGTTTTTGTCGATATCTTCCTGCAATAAAGACAATAATCCTGATATAAAGCCCAGAGGAAACGAAAATGCCTTTGCAGTCTATAATCAGGCCTATCAGGAAAATTATGAAGCGGATAATATTGATGATATCATTGCCAATGCTAAAAATGCTTATATCTTAATAGATCCTTTTCAAGACAAAATCGCTTCATTTATCCCGGAATTAAAGAAAAACAATAATCAGGTATCCGGATATATCAGTATCGGAACGGGAGAAGATTGGCGCAGTGATTTTGAACAGCTAAAACCTTATCTGGTAACAAAAGAATGGGGACAATGGCCCGGAGAATATTTTCTGAAAAAGATAACTCCCGAAGTTATTGCAGTGATGAAAACAAGAATAGACAGTATGGCAAAATGGGGTTGCGAATGGGTGGAATTTGACAATATGGACTGGGTTTTTGATGATGAATACAGAAGTGAGTACGGTATAGAAACTACGCCTGAACAAGGAATTGCTTATTTTAATGAATTGGCAGAATATCTTCATCAAAAAGGGATGAAAGCGATGGCAAAAAATACGGTTGAAGGAGCATCCAACTTTGACGGGGTACTCTATGAGTCATACAACAATGATAAAAACTGGTGGGACAAGGAAGGTACACGACAGTTTCTTAATGCAGGCAAACCTGTGATCATCAACCACTATAATGAAACAAATTGTGATAAAGTTTATATCGATTATATGGATTATTACGACAAAAGCATTTCATATATCTGCGAAGATGCCACCCTCAAAAAATATGTCCATTATAATGAATGATTAAAAATCAAGTTTTATCAATTTCTCTGTTGTTTTTATCATTTTATTTTGATCAACAAATACAATAAAATACATACCTGTTTCCAATTTTCTTAAATCCAGTGTGACTTTATCCGGTTTGCAATAAGTTCTATACTTTAATGCTCCTTTTGTATCATAAATAAAGATTTCATATTCATTTGTTACATTAATGATTTTCAAATAAT
>JALVEG010000327.1 GCA_027031145.1 Saprospiraceae bacterium
TTTCGTTAGGATCAAATGACTGGACAATATTTATCGGTTTTTTCTTTTTCTTTTTAGGGTCGAAATTTTTCTGACAATCTCTAATAGCAGCAATATCATTTCTGAAATTTACTACTAATTTTGTTATTTCATAAGCCATTTTAACACTCGCAAATAAACTCTTTCCACAATCCAAACCTATCGAAACATAATCCCACCCACTTGGCCAAACTATCATTTTAGGACTATTGCTTTGCAATGGAGCCAATGGCTTGTAAATAGCTTTAATTATAGTATTTGCACAATCAACTCCGGGAGTTATTGTTATTAATTTATCTACAAATATCGAAGTTAAACATCCCAATAAACGTCCATTAAAGCCGGGTCCTCTTGTTAGATTATTTGAAAAATAAGGATCATTTACCCATGCTTGAAAATCAAAATCTTCAGGGCTTTTGATTTTCATCTTTAGTGATATTGATTGTCCTGCAGGAATAAACGGCAGATACAAAGGGTAAACTCTGGAAGGTGTAGCTTCTCCAAAAATAGAATCTACATCAACAAATATATCCATATCATTATCAACATAATAGTTTTTATCCCTGCCCTGACTAATCGAATAGGGAGAAGGTGTAAATTCCACATTAGTAAATTTTGCTTCTATTCCGGGTATATTTGAAAAAGCTATCCATACCGGCACTCCAAACATATCTACATTACTGGGATTAGTAATTTTTATTTCATATTTGGTCCATACATTGATCAAAGCTGCACCTCTTGCTATTATTTCCAATTCGGGTTCTGCTTCATACCCTTGTACAACATTCAATTTTGTATCTGCCGGCAATATTGTACCATCCTCATAAACTATCAAAAGATTTTTCTTTCCTGTTGATACACCGGAGAGATCAAACATGGCTTTGGCAGTACCATCCGAATAGTAATAAACACTATCAGCTGTGATAGTATTATTATTATCTCTAATCTCAAATGTCGTCTTATTATTTACACCACCTGCTGCAATATCAAAAGTTGCAATTCCAATGTTCCCTACTTCCACAGGCAGGAAAGAACTAATTCCTTTTATTGAAACTTTCTTACAAACGGATTCGGTAGGAAAACAACCTGAACCTAATACTTCTAAACAAACATGATAATCCCCCGGCTTTTGATAAATATGATAAGGGTTATTAACAATATCATTGGACATATCTCCCATATCCCATACATAAATACCGGAAGATGAACTTTTATTCAGAAATGATACTTTATTTCCATTAACGACAAAATCAAAATCGGGTTTATTTCCTGTCAAATTAAGAGGAGTATTATCCAACCAAGGCAAGTAATCAACAAAATCGGAAACAGGATCGCCAAGACCTTCCGGATTGGAATTTGGATTCACAGGACCGGTACTTGATCCCCAAAAGTTATTTTTAGCGTCTACAGTAATTGTTCCATCCCAATTTTGAACTCCAAAATTTTTATTTTTATTGAAAATATTATATTCTATTCTCGGAGAAGAACCACCTGTAGTCAATATACCGATTGTATTGTCGCTAATAATTGAATTTCTAATTTCAGGACTACCTTCATTGATATAGATACCATAATAATTGGAATTAAATATCTGACAACTATCAATCAAAACATCATCAGTATTGATAGAAACAATAGTTCCTCCTTCTCCACCTCCACTAGTCAGTATTGCATTATTTAATACATTATTTGTGCTTAATTTATCAAAATAAATGCCTGACCATTGACCCGGAGCAACCAAAGTTGTGTCTATTGGTCCATTTGTGTCATTTCCTATACAATCAAGGGTGACAGGTGCAAAAACAATAGGGTTACTTTGTTGTCCTACTGCTTTAAATGTTCCAAAAACATTAATCCCATCCCAGTAGTCATTAAATTTTACTGTTGTACCAGTACTAATATCTAATGAAGCATTCTCTTTTACAGTTACATCATCCCAGATTATAAATGGAAAATTGCGCTGACCGGTATAGGATACTTTTCCGGATATGGTGCCTGCCATACCAAAGCCATTGCGTCCAAAACCATTTGCATCTGCTCCGGTACTTACATTACCGGATAAAACTATATTATTATTTTCATCCGTAAGATTAGCATATACAGCCCACTGATTATTATGAAAAGTATTATTTGTAAAGGTAAATGTCTTTAAACTGTCAAAACCTTCAATCCATACAGCATGTGTACCATTATTATCAAATGTACAATTATTGATATCAGGACTACTGTTGCCTATCCATATACCTCTTTCATTTGAAAATGATACATTACAATGATCTATCGTTACACCATTATTATTAACATGTACATTAGCAGAATACTCGCCTGCTCCATATCCTACAAAACAATATTTCATCATCCCTTTACCACCGTTTTCAGTGTAATCTATCGTTGACCATTGATCCGGTCCGGCACTTGTTGTAGTTCCATCTCCATTTGTATCCCCGCCTCTGCTATCATCTGCCAATGCGGTAAAATAAATTGAATCCGTTTCTGTCCCTATTGCATTCATTTCTCCATCAATCCAAATCCCATCCCAAAAATCATTGAATTTTACTGTTGTTCCTGCTGAAACATCCAGACGGGCATTTTCTTTGACCCTTACATCATCCCAGATTATAAAAGGGAAATTGCGCTGTCCGGTATAGGATACTTTTCCTGCTATGGTGCCTACCAGTCCAAAACCATTACGGCCAAAACCATTTGCATCTGTTCCTGTACTGGTATTTCCTGATAAAACTATATCATTGGTCTCATCTGTTAAATTAGCAAATACC
>JALVEG010000328.1 GCA_027031145.1 Saprospiraceae bacterium
TGCACTACCGGTATTTCCAAAATATCAGCGATTTGGGCGAATGGGCTAGTGCTCTTTTGCTCGGTGTTCCGGTGTTCTGTGTTTTGAAGCGGTAGATTTGAACTGTCAAATTTATTTGACAGAAGAAGTTGTTTTAGAAGTTTTGAAGTTAAAAAAAGCCCCAGAGGGGCGAAATTATGGTAGTAGCAATAACAAGCAAAATCCGCTTTAAGCCCCAGCGGGGCGACATTATGATAGAAACATATAAGCACCATCCCAAAGTCATTTTGGCGGTATTTTTGTGGAGAAAGCAAACAAAAATAGTGACAAAATAAATTTGGATCAGAAAGTTTTGGATAGGTAGCTCGAACTCGTAATAGAAATACTCGTGAATAATCCGGGGTAAAAATATACCATAACTTTATAATTTGTTTTATATTTGCACTTCAAATAATTTGCCGCAGTGGTGAAATTGGCAGACACGCACGTTTCAGGGGCGTGTGGTAGTAATACCGTGCGGGTTCGAGTCCCGCCTGCGGCACAAAATTAAATCGATGGAGAATAAGTTTGATGTTATTGTTGTCGGGTCAGGTCCCGGAGGTTATGTTGCAGCTATCAGGGCAGCGCAATTGGGATTTAGCGTAGCTGTAGTGGAAAGAGAATCTTTGGGAGGTATTTGTCTTAATTGGGGGTGTATTCCCACCAAAGCTCTTTTGAAAAGTGCCCAAGTGTATAATAATATGAAACATGCTTCCGATTATGGACTAAATGCAGGTGAATTTGGTTTTGATTTTGATGCAATAATAAAAAGGAGTAGGGGAGTAGCTGATAAAATGAGTAAAGGAATTGGTTTTTTGTTTAGAAAAAATAAAATCACCGTTATTCAAGGAACCGGATATATTTCAAAAGATAAAAAAATTATAGTTACAAATAACAATGGAGAAGAATCTCTTTATGAGGCTAATCATATCATTTTAGCAACAGGTGCCAGAGCCAGACAATTGCCTAATCTGGAAATTGACGGCAAAAATATCATTGGATACAGACAAGCGATGACTCTAAATAAAATACCCGGTAAAATGCTTGTCGTAGGTGGAGGAGCGATCGGAGTTGAATTTGCATATTTTTACAATTCACTTGGAGTTGAGGTAACAATAGTTGAATTTTTAAAACAAGGATTGCTTCCACGGGAAGATAAAGAGGTTTCAAGAGTTTTGGCACGATCATTTAAAAAGCAGGGAATAAAAGTAATGGCTTCTACATCGGTAGAAAAAGTTGACATAAAGGATAATAAATGCAAGGTAACGGTTAAAAATATGAAAAATGATAAGACCGAAGAAATAGAAGTTGATATCGTGCTGTCTGCCATAGGTATTACACCGAATACGGAAAATATTGGGCTGGAAGAACTCGGTATAAATATGGACAGGGGATTTATCATTGTGGATGATTTTTATAAAACCAATGTCGATGGTATATATGCTATCGGTGATATAATTCCTACACCTGCTCTTGCTCATGTTGCAAGTGCTGAAGGAATTACCTGTGTTGAAAACATTGCAGGATTGAATCCCGATACTATTAATTATAATAATATTCCTTCAAATACTTATTGTAGTCCTGAAGTTGCATCCGTTGGTTATACCGAAGAACAGGCAAAAGAAAAATTCGGTGAGATAAAAGTGGGGAAATTTCCGTTTACTGCATCCGGTAAAGCCAGTGCAGCAGGAGAAAACGATGGCTTTGCAAAATTGATATTTGAAGCGGAATACGGAGAACTAGTCGGGGCACATCTTGTAGGTTATAATGTCACGGAAATGATTGCCGAATTGGTAGTTGCGAGAAATCTCGAGATTACCGGTCACGAGCTGATCAAATCCATTCATCCTCATCCTACCATAAGCGAAGGAATAATGGAAGCTGCCGCTGCTGCCTATGGAGAGGTTATCCATTTGTAAGCAATAGCTTGATTATTTACCAAATAATATTTTTTATTGCCGGGTATTAAGTTTTATCTGAAAAAAATTATATTTTTACAATAAAAAAATCACTTGGCTTTTGAATCTAACATATTGGATAAGTCTATTGAATTCTTAAAAGGAGTAGGACCCGTACGGGCGGAACTTCTCAATAAAGAATTGGATATAAAGGTTTTTAAAGATCTCCTCTATCATTTTCCTTTCAGATATGTGGACAGAACAAGTTTTTTTAAGATAAAAGATGTAAATGTTGACGGTCTTACTGTTCAATTTAAAGTTACTGTCGTCGAAAAACAGATTGTAAAAGGCAAAAATAAAAGAAACAGACTTGAAGTTTTGGCAAAAGATGAATCAGGATTTATCAATCTTGTTTGGTTTCAGGGAGTAAAATGGATGGATGGATTCATAGAAGAAGGCAATGAATATATAGTATTTGGGAAAGTGGGTTTTAGTTTTGGTAAAAAAACAATTGTTCATCCGGAAATAGAAATTAAAAATATCGAAAACCTTTCGAGAAATTCTGTATTAACTCCGGTTTATAGTTCAACTGAAAAACTAAATTCCAAAGGGCTTAATTCCAGAAATATTTCAAAATTAACGTACAATCTTATTAAAAAACTTAAAGATGAAGTGATTCCTGAGACATTGCCTGATTATATATTATCGAGATTTCAGTTGATACCTTTGAAACAGGCATTGATGCAAATACATTTTCCTAAAAATGAAAAGGAACTGGAAAGAGCAAGTAAAAGATTGAAGTTTGAAGAGTTGTTTTTTATGCAGTTGAGATTATTGTACAGCAAAAATCAAAGGAAGAC
>JALVEG010000329.1 GCA_027031145.1 Saprospiraceae bacterium
ATTTAGGAAATTTAGCAAAAACAAAACAAGGAAAAGAAGCCGATGAGTTGTATCGTCAAGCCTTTGAAAAATTCAAAAAAGCGATTGAGATAAAACCTGACAAACACGAATTCTATAACAACTGGGGAAATTATTTAGGAAATTTAGCAAAAACAAAACAAGGAAAAGAAGCCGATGAGTTGTATCGTCAAGCCTTTGAAAAATTCAAAAAAGCGATTGATTTGGGTGGTCATTCCTATAATCTTGCATGTTTGTATGCTCTTAAAGGAGAAACTATTAAAGCATTAGAAATTTTAGAAAAAAGTTTAGAAAATGAAGAGATTACTACTGATTTTGTAAGGAAAGATGAAGATTGGAAGGACTATCTCAACCTTACTGAATTTAATAATCTATTGATGAAATATGAGCAATAAAGCACGAAAGCACAACATTGTGTATAAGTAATGGCGGGCAAAGTGCTAAAAATGAACAATATGCGTAAAATCAACAATAGTGCAATAATGAACAAAAGTGCGAAAAAACCGCCACTACTTATACACGTAACCGTTGGCGGTAATTTGAACAAAAAGGAAATACAATGATAGTAAATAGGAAAATAAAAATTAGAGAATTGTCTCTTTGGGATGAAAATCCAAGATTTCCTGATAAGTATTTCAATCAGACAGAAGAAGAATTGATTAACTTTTTTTTACAAAAGAAAAATTTTAAAATTCAAGAATTAGCAGAAGCAATTGTTAGAGATTTTTCTTTACCACAACTTGAAAAAATAATTGTTTTAGAATTGCAAGACCAAAATGTTGTAATTGAAGGAAATAGAAGATTGACTGTATATAAATTATTAGCCAATCCAGAATTGACACAAGAAGAAAAATTAAGAGCTTTCTTTATTGATTTATCAAATAAGATTTCTATAAATGATGAGTATGAATTGGAGTGTCTTATTACAAGCGATAAGGAAGAAGCATTAAAATATGTTGATAGAAAACACAATAATGGAAACTTTGAAATTGGTTGGGGACAAGCAGAGAGAGATAATTTTAAGGCAAGGCGTGGAAGAGCAAGTAATAAAGAATTATTTAGAATTGAAATATCTAAAATTGTAAAAAGTCTAGACCTTCCAGAAGAATTAAAGGAACAAGTATTAGGAAAAGGTTATGTTACAACATTTTTTAGAATAATTGATAGCAAACCTGCTTATGATTTATATGGTTTTTCTTTTCAAGATGGAAAATTAATAATTAAAGATAAAGATTTTGAAGAAAAACTTAAAGTTATTGTTTATGAAGTTCTTAACAAAAAAACCTTAGAAGGTGGTAAAGATATTAATACCAGAACATTAAATAAAAATCCAGAAAAAGAAGAATATCTAAAATCTGTAAAAAAAGAACATTCTAAAAAAATTGACGAGATTATTGAAAAACATACTCAAAAAGATATTTTTGGTGAAGAAAAAGTCAATATTCCCAAAATAAGCAATAAGAAAAAAAGAAATGTTAAAACACCAATTACAAAACCTAATGAGATTATATTTGGACGAACATTGGAATTAAAGCAAGGAAAAGTTAATAATCTATACCGAGCAATTGTAAAAATATATGAACAAAACTCAAAAAATGAAATAGATATTGTTTTGCCTATAATTGGAATGTCATTAAGATTAATTTTAGATGTTGCTGCAAGAGAATATTATAAAGAAAATAATAATGAAAAATTTGATGAAAATGCCCCATATAAATCATTTTTAAAACTTATCAAAAAGCAGTTTAGAGATAATGGACAAAAAGAAATAACAAATTATTTGGCACTTTCTGATTGGCTTTCTTCTACTTATAATTTTGAAGGATTACTTGGAAAATATGCACACGGGGACATAGAATTTAGGAAACAAGATGTGTTAAAAAATTCCTTAATAATTGCAGATATTCTTGAATTATATTTTAAAAGGTAAATTATGTTTTATTCACCATTAAGATATCCTGGTGGTAAAAGTAAACTTGCTCCTTTTATGGCCAAAATATGTATTAATAATAGTATTAAAACTTACATTGAACCATATGCAGGTGGTGCTTCCGTAGCGTTATTTTTACTATTTGAAAACTTTGTGGAAAGAATTACAATTAATGATAAAGATAGAGCCATATATGCTTTTTGGTTTTCGGTATTAAATTATACAGACCAATTATGCGAATTAATTGAAAAAACAGATATTACCATTAAAGAATGGAAAAAACAAAAAAATATTCAAAAAGCAAAGGGAGATGCAGAAATTTTAGCATTAGGTTTTTCAACTCTATTTCTAAATAGAACAAACCGTTCAGGCATAATAAATGCAGGAGTAATAGGTGGTATTGAACAAAAAGGAAAATACAAGATTGATTGTCGTTTTAATAAACAAGAAATTATTCGAAGAATTAAATTAATAGCTTCCAAAAAAGATAAAATTAGATTATTTAATCTTGATGCTATTGATTTAATCGAGTTGATTAAAAAAGAAGGTAATAATACTCAATCATTATTTTATTTTGACCCACCGTATTATTTAAAAGGAAGTTCTCTATATATGAATAATTATAATAAAAATGAACACAAAATTATTAGTGAAAAAATACAGTCAATAAAAAATGCAAAATGGATAGTTTCATATGACAATATAAATGAAATTAAAAATTTATATAGAAAATATTCTAGTAAAGAATTTTCGTTTAAGCATACCGCTTATGAAATTAGAGAAGGTAAGGAGATACTTTTTTTTAGTAATGATATAAAACAGCCTAAAATAAATAATTGGAACCCTTTGAGATTTAAACTCATAAAAAGAAAAACTACCGCCAATATTGTGTATAAGTAATGGCGGGCAAAGTGCTAATAATGAAACAAATATGAATAAAGTAAACAATGGTGCAAATATGAAAGTAAGTGCGAAAAATCCCGCCACTACTCATACACGTAACCGTTATGCCGCATACAAGAAATCGTAATGTAACAAAATTAGGATTAAGAATAAATGAAAAGTAAAAGGAAGAAAAAGATTCATAGAGATAAAAACAGACGTGAATTTATAAAGGAGACTTATTTTGTCAGAGGGAAAATGAAATTCCGTAGAATTTATGTAAATGCTGGTATTCCGGCAGATGGATTTTACGGAAAAAATGCAACTGACTTGGATTTCTATTTGAATGGAGACTATGAGTTAATGAATAGCGAAAAAGATTCTAATAATCATTGCAATAAGCAGAATAACAAAGAACTTGATTTGCCTTATGATGAGGACACAAAAGATTTACCTTTTAAAAAATTCAAAAAACAGAACTGTCCAAGATTTTAATAACATTAATTATTTGATATTATAGAATGATACGATTGATAAAACCATTAGAAAGCAAAACAGATTTTGATAATTTAACAGATTTATTATCAAGATGCTTGAATAATGATGAGTTCTTTAAGTTTCTTAGTTATTCTTTGATAAAATTTGACAAGGAAACAATAGAAAGTCTAACCAAAAGTCACAAAGAGAATGGGATTGATTATATCATTTACGAAACAAATAATTCATTTTTAGGAGTATTAGCATTTAAGAAAAGTAAATTTCAAGGATTTGAATTGTTTCTTTTGGCTGTTGACAAAGACAATCAGAAAAAAGGAATTGGACAAAACTTGATAAATGAATGTATAAAGATTGCAGTAAATGATAATTTCAAATCAATTGAATCATTTGTTTTTTCTGACAATAAAAAAATGTTAAGACTTTTAATCAAGAATGATTTCAGACCGATTGACATACAATTTCATTCAAGAGCGGATGGAATGGATTTAATTAAACTGAAAAAATATTTAGTATAGAAAGTACGACAGCACAACAAAAAATATAGTGCATTTGGCAGATGTGCAAAACCCAAAGATGAGAGCGTCAAATAAACATATTGCAAACTCGAAAATTTGTAGCGTTGAAATGCCAAATGCACCATATTTAAACCGTTGAACAATCCCTACAAAATTAGCCTAATTTAACCAGTTCTATATCAACGATATAAGAAGATGTTATTATAATTTTGGATTATTAATAAACAATAAAATAATCCAATTATGAAACAGGAAATCAAAATTCATTTTGAGAATCCGGGTTAAAGTATCTATAATACCAATTTAATTTTAAGTTATCTCAAAGTATCGCAAAACACTACATCTTTGTTATTTTACTGTAAAAGATATTTCCGCCGGTCTTAATTCTTATAAAATATACTCCTGTATTTAATTTTGATATGTCAATATGTTTTACTGAATTATTTATCTCCATAATTTTATTGCCATTAAGATCCAATATTCCTATGCTTTTAATATCCACATTGCTTTTGATATACAATAGCTCATTTGCCGGATTTGGGTAAATAATTGGATTTGTTTCTATATCAAAATTATCGGTTGCATTGGTAATATCAACAAAAACAGAGTCACTAAGTACATCATTGCAATATCCTCTTAACTCACACCAATAATAACCTTTGTCTGTATTTTCAATATTCTTAATTAAAAGAGTAGTTGAATTTACTCCCGAGTATTTGGCGCCATTATTAAGAATAAGATCATCTTTGTACCATTGAGCAAACTCAAGATCTCCGGATATATTTGTCGTAATGGAAAGATCTTCTCCTGTAGTTGCATTGAGCAAAGTATCCTGATTTGTTAAAGATAAATTGTCATACCTGTATACATCAAATACCATAGTGTCGTTGCAACCATATACAGAAGTAATATATTCAAAAGTGTTTTTTCCATGTGAAAGATTATATGCAAAGGTTTCGTACTCCGTTGAATCTGCTAATTCAGCATTCCCAAATATAATCCTCCATTTACAAATTCCCGGAGATGGATCGCTACCAGTTAATATTACTACTCCATTACAATCAATATCCTCATAACTAACCAAAGCAGGTACGGGGTCAAAAATATAGAGCAAAACCCCATTTGAATAAACAATAGTATCTCCAAAATATATTTTGCATCTATATTCATTGCCGGGTATATTGCTATTTTCGACATTGATAGTTAAAGTTTTTTCTGTTGCTCCGCTAAAAATTTCGTTATCAAATATATCTTTGAAAGGAGCAAATCCCGGTTCTTTATATTGCCATCTTATACTGTCCGCATTGTTGAAGTCAATTGAAAACATAGCTATTCCGCTTGAGCAAATAGTGTCATTTTGTGGCTGTTGGGTTATTTCAATATTATCGATTTGAGGATTCCAACCAATCAGTCTTGCCCATAACCACCACGCCGCATAAGCTTTTCTGTTTCCGTTTAAAGCTTTTGAGTGGGCAGCTGAACACTGATACCAATCTACATTTAGCGTATGCGAATTTTGCCATTCTTCCGCCCAATTTCCCAGTTTATTGCCGTTGGCATCATAGTAATCACAATTGTCATTGGAAAATTCATAATAATTGTTGTCAGGGTCATAAGATTCGATATCTGCAAAATCGTATAAAACTTTATTATTGGTTATACAGTAATCTCTGATCAATTGATTGTTGTGTTTCAATGTAGCATCACTCCAATGATCCAAATGACCTGTCATATAGATAAAAGTGATATCGGGAAAGTCCTGTTCCAATTTGTTCATTGCATCCAAATAAGCTTGAATTCCCTCATCCGTATTGTCAGAGCAACCTCCGCACCAGGACCACATTACGACATTTATATCTTGTGCTCTTGTTTCATTCAAAAGATAATCTCTTGTTCTTGCAGCCCATGTAATATCTCCATTATGTCCCAGATCACCCGGTCTGAATCTATTATCAATATCAAGACAGGGAAAATCACCATAAACTTCATGATATTCCTTCCAGCAATAAAAATCTCCTTTGTATCCTTTTAATTGCGTACTTTGATTTGCCAGTGCTTTCATGCCATAAGTGATCTGACTTCCATGGGATGTATGACCATAAGCAATGTGTAAAGAATCCGATGCTTTTTTTATAGCCCATTCAGGAATTGGTTCAAGAAATGCACAGTTGTGATCGATGATTATTGCTTGGGAATTCGCATCTAAGAATGAGATCATAAAAATAATCAGAATAAATAAATTTTTCATCAATTTCATAATGTCTTAATTTTTGTTTAATAAAGCAAATCTGTTATATTATATTGATGCCGAATAATATTTAATTGCTGCTAATTACGGGTAATTTCTGCAAGAAAACACATTAAATTTTCAAAAATTTATATCTTATGAGATTATTACCTGTATCAATTTTGAGAATATATATTCCGGATATTAAATTTGAAATATCTAATGTATTATTATTTCCTTCTCCAGAGCTCACTAATTTATTATTAATATCAATTATTGTAAACTTTTGAATGTGAATATCACTTTTTATATTTAAAAAATCCACAGCAGGATTGGGATAGATATGTATTGCTTCAGAAATATTGTCAATAGTGCCACTTATTACATCTAAAACAGCATTTTCACTTGATACGAAATTGCAATAGCCATAAACATCACATTTGTAAGTCCCTTTGTTTTCTTCGGATACATTTTTGATAGTTAATTTATTAGTTTGGCTACCGGATATTTTATCGCTATCGTTTAACGAACCGTCATTAAAATACCATTGATAAGTATTAATATCTCCTGTGACAGTAACTTCAAAAACTGCCTCCTGGTCACTGTTCAACTGAAGATTTTCAGGTTGTTTTATGATGGTTGCACTGTCTTTTCTTATTATTGTCACATCGTCAAAGTCAAGACAAACTCCATTAGTGACAATCCATCTGAAAATATTTGTTCCTATTGAAAGATTATTTGCCACTGCAAAGTTTTCATCAGGCGGATTTATATTTGCCGAACCATCTATGACCACCCAGCTTCCAACGCCGGGTGAAGGATTGCTGCCATAAATATTTGCAGAACTATAACAGGTAGAATCATCATCGCCTGCATCCGCTTCAATGAATGTATATACTTTTAGTTCAATAGTGTCCGAATAGAATTCATTATTTTTAAAATATAATACGCATCTGTATTTATTTTTATGTAGATCTGTTTTTGCATCTATTGATAAATCGGAAGATTGGGTTCCCGAATATATATCATTGTCGTAAATGTTTTCAAAAATATATTGATATTGTTTTAATACTTGCCATCTCAGGCTGTCAGCTTTATCGTATTCCAATTTGAATTTTACATTTCCACTTTCGCATATTGATTTATCGGTTGGTTGTTTGATGATGACAGGAGAGATAAATGTTTTATTCCAAAACAAATCATTTTGTGTTTGGCTCAAAATAAGAAAGTCTTTGTAAGAATCATTGTCAATATCTGCTATATGAATACCTGACACTCCCTCTATTGAATTTGAGATAGTATACAATTTACTAAAAGTCCCTTTTCCGTCCTTGTTTTCAAGCCAATTTATTTGATTTATTGATTTTTCTAATAAAAAGATATCGTTGTCGCCATCATGATCAATATCTTCAATTAAAATAATATCAGGATAGTTCCAGTAATTATCAATCAATTTTGTAGCATTACTAAAAACACCCTGACCATCCATGTTTTTCATCCAATAAACACTGTAATTCTTTAAAGAGGAATATATTATGTCTTTATAATTATCTCCGTTTATATCTCCACTGGTTATGAAGAAAGGAGATTCTACAGGGTTTGGAATATTTGAATTTTTTAAAACAAAATTTCCGTTGTTATTTTCAAAATATTGAAGTAAATCTTCATTCAGGGCAGCACATATAATATCCAAATCTCCATCATTATCAAAATCATTGATTTCTAGAGCCGTGGGATTGTTTATATTGTCGGAAATAGTAATAAAAGTTTTATCAAAATTTCCCTGCCCTTTGTTTTTTGCATAAGCTATCAGGTTTTTATCCTGCGAGATAAAGGCAATATCAATTAATCCGTCGTTATCAAGGTCAGCCGGTTTGATAAATGAAATAGCAGGAGAATTATTGAGCAGGATACTTTTTGCTTCAAAAATGCCTTCGCCATTTATATTCTCAAAGAGCCAAAGTATTGATAAACCATAACTTGTATTGGCAGAAATAATGTCCAAATCACCGTCATTATCAAAATCAGCTTTTTCAATTATTCTTCCTATAGCACCATCATCGGCATTTATCATATTAAATTCAAAAGATTCTCCCTTATTATTGTTTTTATACCAACACAGGTTGTTTTTGCGGTCATTTGAAATAATCACATCATTGTATCCGTCATTGTTAAAATCTCCTGTCAGCATTTGATCAGGTTCTTGTAATTTTGATTCTGATATAATTACAGGAGGATCAAAACTACCATCATTCAATCCGCTCATCCATATTAACCTGGACTCATAAACAGAAGCAGCACAAATATCTAAAATATTATCACCATTAAAATCAGTAAGACTTAAAGCATAAGCACCTGGAAAATTATTCAATAGAACTATTTTTTCTCCAAAAGTACCTGCTCCGTCTGTATTCTTAAATGATAATATTTGTCCATATTCACTATTTCCCAGTATTATATCCTTATCATTATCATTGTCAATATCACGAATTATGATGGTTTCTATTGAATAGTTTCTGTCATAAATTACCGAACTTTCATTGAAATTACCTGTTCCATCTGTATTTTTATACAAAACTACTTTCCCCTGTATTGCTGCGACAATATCCTGATCACCATCATTGTCAATATCTTTAACTGCTAATGCGGTACTCCAGGTCGCATTATCGGATACAGAGTTTTCTTCAGAAAAATTATTTGATGTTCCATTGTTTTTATACCATACGATCTCATTTTCGCCGGTTTTCAAAGCAATAATATCTTTTTTGGAATCTCCGTCTATATCTCTAAATGCAATTTGTGCAATTATGCCTGTTTCAAGAGCAATTGGTTTCTCTTCAGAATAATTGCCTTGACTATCAGTGTTTTCAAAATAAGAGATTCTTTTTCCTTCCCAGTAAGCCACGATAATATCAAGATCTCCGTCTTCATCAATATCAGCAGGTATAAAATATGATATTCCCCGGGTTAGATTATTGATGTTTTTTTGTACAAAAAGTCCTTTTCCATCTGAATTTTCAAACCAGGCAATATCATTACCCCTGCTTTCTCCAACGATTAAATCAATATCCCCATCATTATCTATATCTCCGGCTTTTATAAAACCGGGTTTATGAAATTGATTTGTGATAAGCTTTAAATCACTAAAACCAGTCGTGTTATTATTTTCATTTTTCACCCAATAAACAGAATTGTTTTTCTTTGACACAATTGCAATATCTTGCTTGCCATCATTATCGAAATCACCGGGTACTAAATCTTGGGGAAAAGCAAGCGAGTATTTATTTATTTGAATTGGTTTATCAAAAAATATCTTTTGAGCATTAATATTCAGAATTCCGAACAAAATAAAACAAGAAAAAGAAATCAATATTTTTTTCATGATTATAAAGTTAATATGATATATAAAAATGTTTTTATACCCAAGCAGTTGTAAGTATTTTTGGAATATCTTCCAATTTTACAATCCCGTTTTCGCCAAGTGCTGTTATTCCTCTTTTTTCAAATCTTGATATTATTAATTTTGAAGTAGAATGTAATTCGATATCGTATTTACTCAATTTTGTAGGCACTTTTAGCGAATTAAAGAATTCTTCAGTTTTTTCAATACCATTAATGGCTCTCTCTCTTTTCGAGCCGTGTTCAATCCCCCATACATTTGTAGCATATTGAGCAAGTTTATCTATTTTGTCATCGATTTTCTCAAGATATAATGCCGGTAATATTACAGCCAAAGTTCTGGCATGATCAATTCCATACATTGCGGTCAATTCATGTCCTATCATATGTATAGACCAATCTGTAGGAACACCGGCAGAAATAGTGCCGTTCAATGCCATTGTGGCGCTGAACATGAAATTAGCACCTGCTTCCAGATCTTTTTTATTTTTATAAAATTTGGTTCCTTCTTCGATCAGTGTTTTCATTATACTTTCTGCAAATCTGTCCTGTAAAACAGCATTTACAGGATAGGTCATATATTGTTCTGTAGTGTGGACAAAAGCATCCACAATACCATTGGCAATTTGTTTCTTAGGCAGGGAACTTAATACAGAAATGTCCAGGATGGAAAATACAGGAAATGATTTTTCTGTTAAAAATGCCAGTTTCTCTTTAGTCTCAGCTTTGCTTATCA
>JALVEG010000330.1 GCA_027031145.1 Saprospiraceae bacterium
AGTATTGAAAATTATTCAGGTAAAGTTAAGATCTTTACCAATTATGATCCTTTTAAAAGTCATGTAGATTTATTTATCAGGCCTTTGAAAATAGATTCTTTTGCTGATAAAATGACAATAGTAAAAATAGAGGATGACAAAAAGATCAATTATGGCAGTGATATAAAAGGTGACCGGCTTCATACCATAATCGATACTTGGGGAATCTATAAAATTGACCTGGATACAATAGCTCCAGTGATAAAACCCGTAAAGTTTGGTGCTAATCTGGAGAAAATAAAATCTATCAGTTTCAGGATAAAAGACAATTTTGAAGTTGCCGGTCTTGCTTCCGGATTAAAATATGACGGATATATCGATGATAAATGGGTTTTGTTTGAATATGATAAAAAGAAAGATATTATCAAACACAGATTTGAAAAAAAACTTAGAAAAGGACAACATCGATTAAAAATTATTGTTGAAGATGATAAGGGTAACAAAACGATTTTTAAATCTAAATTTAATAAATAAATAACTACCCGAATAGTTACAAAAAATAATAAAATATGACACATTTGGTAAAAGGCGATAAAGCGCCGGATTTTGAAGGGATAATCGAAACAGGAAAAAAAATAAAATTAAGCGATTATAAAGGAAAGAAACTTATTTTATATTTTTATCCCAAAGATTTTACTTCCGGATGCACACTTGAAGCAGAAAACCTTTCGGAAAACTTTGATTTCTGGAAAAATAACGGATATGATATCATAGGTATAAGTCCTGACAGTGTTGAACGCCATGTGAAATTCAAAGAAAAGCACAATATACCATATCATCTAATCGCTGATACGGAAAAAGAAATAGCATCTGTCTATGGAGTTTATGGCAAGAAAAAAATGTATGGCAGGGAATACATGGGAATTTTCCGAACTACTTTTGTAATTGATGAAGAAGGAACTATTGTTTTGGTAGTAAAAAAAGTAAAAACCAAAGAGCATACAGATCAATTAAAAAAATTGTTGGAGTTATAAAAAGTATCTACTCATGTAGAATCATTTTAACTGGAAAAATCTCTTTTTTGCCATATTTCATCGTGTTTATCGATTAAGAGTACTTGTCTTTGTGAACCTTTGTGTTCTTTGTGCCTTTGTGTCTGAAATTTCTTTATACACAAAAATAGACACAAAGACTCTAAGTTCACAAAGTAACACAAAGAATATTTACTTCATGTGAAAATACTAACAATATTCTTTTTATTTATAATTGTTCAGGTGTTTTTTTTTCGGGCTAAAGCCCAAAAACAAACAACCTGAATTATCCACATAATAGTAAAAAAACAGATACCTGAATTAATAGATAGTAAAAATAAAAAATTCACCTAATTTATACTTAGAATAAATACATATTTGAATTCAATTCATGTTGGCGTTTTAATATTATTAGTAATAGTTTTGTAAAAAAATAAATATAAAATCATGTCAGATTTACATTTACCAAAAAACAGGCTTAGAAAAGCCGCATTGGAATATCATTCAATGGGAAGAAAAGGTAAGATTGAAGTTATTTCAACAAAACCTTTTAATACAGCTAAGGATTTATCGTTAGCATATACACCGGGAGTTGCAATTCCTTGTCTGGAAATAGAAAAAGATCCTCACAAAGCGACAGAATATACTGCCAAAGGAAATCTTGTCGGGGTTATCACAAATGGATCAGCTGTTCTTGGATTGGGAAATATTGGTGCATTAGCCGGTAAACCGGTAATGGAAGGAAAGGGAATTCTTTTCAAGAAATTTGCTGATATTGATGTTTTTGATATTGAATTAAATATCTCAGATCCTAAAAAGTTTGTAGAAGTAGTAAAAACTATGGAGCCAACTTTCGGAGGTATTAATCTTGAAGATATCAAGGCTCCGGAATGTTTTTATATCGAAGAAGAATTAAAAAAGACAATGAACATTCCTGTATTTCATGATGATCAGCACGGAACGGCTATTATTTCAGGTGCAGGTTTGGTCAATGCATTGGAATTGGTAGGTAAAAAAATAGAAGATATAAAAATAGTAATAGTAGGAGCAGGTGCTGCAGGTATTGCCAGTGCCAATCTTTATATGAAACTGGGTGCAGATCCTCAAAAGATCTTTATGTGTGACAGTAAGGGCGTTTTATATGAAGGACGTGGGGATGAAGATAGAAATAAATACAAAAAACCGTTTTTCAAAAAAACAAATGCTAAAACACTTGATGAAATAATTGAAGGAGCTGATGTTTTTGCCGGTTTTTCAGCAAAAGGTATTCTCAAAAAGGCGATGGTTAAAAAAATGGCTGAACATCCATTGATTTTTGCAATGGCAAATCCTGATCCGGAGATTACTTATGAGGATGCAAAAGAAGCTCGACCGGATGCTATTATTGCAACAGGAAGGAGTGATTACCCCAATCAGATAAATAATGTTTTGGGATTTCCTTATATTTTCAGGGGTGCACTGGATGTTGAAAGTACTGCAATTAATGATGAGATGCAATTAGCTGCTGTCAAGGCATTGTCTCAATTGGCAAAAGAAGAAGTTCCTGATGAAGTAAAACAAAAATACGGTAATGAACCTATGGAGTTTGGGCCTGATTATATTATTCCAAAACCATTTGATCCCAGAGTTTTACTTTATACTGCATCGGCAGTAGCTGAGGCAGCGATCAAAACAGGTGTGGCAAAAAAAATAATAGATATTGAGCAGTATAGAGATGAATTATTGTCTAAGATTGACTGGACAAGAAACATGATGAGAAATATCTATGTTTTATCTAAAAAGAATCCTAAGAAAATCGTATTTCCCGAAGGAGACAATCATAAGATTATTTGGGCTGCATCTGATCTGGCAAATGACAAATTGGCTAAACCGATATTACTGGTTGATAATAAGGATAAAACCATAGCTAAATTTGAAGAATTGAACCATTGCTATCAGGGAATAGA
This sequence comes from Saprospiraceae bacterium, assembly GCA_027031145.1. Classification (GTDB taxonomy): domain Bacteria; phylum Bacteroidota; class Bacteroidia; order Chitinophagales; family Saprospiraceae; genus JADJGA01. The sequence continues at coordinate 2,957 of JALVEG010000330.1, forward strand.
ATTTATAGAGTACAAAACTTCACCGTTGTACAATGAATTTGTTGATGCTTATTATAAAATGAGACAAAGAAAGGGTATCACACAGAGGAAAGCATTAAAAGATATGAAAAGCAAATATTATTTTGCTCCAATGATGGTAAAACTGGGTTATGCCGATAGTGAAGTTGGTGGTATAGAAGCCAGTTATCCATATGTTTTGAAACCCGCTCTTGAAATAATAGGAACAGAAAAAGGAGAAGGTCAGGTTGTATCGGGAATGCATTGGATAAAATATAAAAACAGATCTATTTTTATCACGGATACGGCAGTTAATGTTGATCCTGATGAAATAGAATTGCTGGATATTGTTTCAAATGGTGTAGAAGCACTTAAACGCTTCAAATTTCAACCCAGAGTAGCAATGTTGTCTTATTCCAATTTCGGATCTGTAAGAGACATAAATACGGATAAGATAGAAAAGGTGATTGAACTAGCAAAACAGAAATATCCCGATTTGATAATTGACGGGCCGATGCAGGCAGATTTAGCTTTAGATCCTGAAAGATTAAATGAATTTTACCCGTTTTCAAATTTACATGACATTCCAAATTTGTTGGTTTGTCCAAATTTGAATTCAGCAAATATCGCTATTAAATTGCTATCAAAATTAAGTAATTCACATATAATCGGTCCGATTATGGAAGGTTTTGACAAGCCGGTTCAATTAGTTACCAGATCCAGTGATGTCAGAAATATTATCAATTTGGCAACTATATCCGGGGTTGATACATTGAGACCATAATAATAAATTATAACAAAAATGGGGCTTAAAATTTGGATATAATATAAAAAATATCTACTTTAAGCCCCTGTTATGGTAGATTATCAAAATAGATTAATAGAAAGACTCAAATTGATTGCAGGCAATCACAAAAATGCTGTTGACAGATTGTCGGAAGTTTTGAATATTGCAAAACCTACAGCATATAAAAAACTTAATGGTGAAAGCTCTTTTTCAATTACTGAATTAGCACTGATTATGAAAGACTTTGACTTGAGTTTTGATGAACTGGTTTTTGATAAAAAAAAGAAGATCGGTTTTCAGTTTCCTTTCAAAGCCCGTAAAATAAAAACGTTTCATGATTACGTTATTCCGCTTAAAATGTTCATGGCAATCGCTGCACCGATTCCGGATTTGAAAATTCATTATGCCACAAATGAATTACCTTTTTTCTTTTATTTTCTGGATAAGGATTTAACATATTTCAAGTTTTATATCTATGCCTTAACCGTATGGGATTTGCCCGGAATTAAAAATAAAAAGTTTAATCTTGAAGATTTTTCCGAATGGTATGTGATCAAAGATGATATTGATTTTATTATCAATAAGTATTATTCTATTCCCAATATTGAATTGTGGAATGAAGGGGTATTAAACAATACTTTAAATCAAATCAAATATTTTCTGACAACCGGTTTTTTTCAAAATCCTAAAGATGCTTTATACTTATGCGACAGATTGGAAAACATGATAAATCATGTGTATATAATGGCTGAAACTGGAAAAAAAATAACTTTTGGACAAAATCCGGATTTAATTGATACGGAATTTTTGATGTATCACAATGAAATTTCTCATACAAACAACATCCTTCTTATTCAATCCGAACCATTAAATCAAATATATTTTGCATATGATAATCCTAATTATATCGTAACCGACAATCAGGATTTGATTGATTATACAGAGAAATGGTTTGAAAAAATAAAAAAGAATGCTCTTTCAATATCTCTGGATTCGGAAAAAAACAGGAGAGCTTTTTTTAATATTATTTTAAAGCAAATAGATGATACAAAGAATGATATAGAACATATAATTGAAAAATATTATAGTTAATGAAAAAATTTCTGTTAATTTTCTTTTTTTTGAATTCTTTTATAATACACGGACAGAATTTTCAGCAGAAATTATTTGCAGATGATCCTAATCCGGGAGTTTTTTTTGGGAGGTTTGTTTCTTTACAAAATGATTTTGCTTTTATCAGTGCATATCAGGATTTTGAAAATGGTTCAGCTTCGGGTTCCCTGTATATTTTTAAAAAAACAAATAATAAATATCAACAGTCTCAAAAGCTTTTTCCTGATGATGGAGGTGTAGAAGAGTATTTTGGTTATTCTTTATCTTCTTATGATAACTGGGTAATTACGGGAGCACATCACGATAGTGATTTTGGAGCCAGCAGTGGTAAAGCGTATCTTTTACATTTGAAAAACGATAATTGGTCTTTTTATCAAACATTATTACCTCCGGATCCTGCTGAAGCAGATGAATTTGGTAAAACTGTTGATATTTATGGTGATTTTGCTGTTTCCTGCTCATATCTTGATGATGATAACGGAACCAATAGCGGTTCGGTTTATATTTTCAGAAAAGAAGATAGTACCTGGAATCTATTTCAAAAAATACAGGCAAATCAACCGGTTGACCATTCTCAATTTGGATTGGCATTGGATGTTTATAAAGATAAATTAATAGTTGGTGCACCATATACAAGGAATGATGAAATCGTATGCGGTGCAGCATATATTTTTGAACTAAAAAATAACCTATGGGTACAGACATCACATTTAGTTCCTAAAAATCCGGAAATTAATGATGAATTTGGTATTACAGTGGAAATAAATGAGGATTTTGCATTTATAGGAAGTATAAAGGATGATGATCTTGGAAAAAACAGCGGTTCGGTTTATGTATATAAGAAAACAAAAGGGGAATGGAGATTTAAACAAAAGTTGTTAGCACCGGACGGAGTGGCAGGAGACGGTTTCGGTATTGCAATTGAGCCTGACAATAATTACTTATATATCGGTTCATATTTTGATGATGACAATGGAACCAACAGCGGTTCGGTATATATTTTTCATTACAATCAGGAAAATTGGGAATATTTTTCAAAATTTTCTCCTGATGATTCGGATGATAGTGATGCTTTTGGAGCAAGTATTTCCGTTTTTCAGGATGAAATATTAACAGGAGCTTATTCTGATGATGATTATGGATTTTTTGCGGGTTCAGCTTATGTTTTTTCGAAAAAAAAGATTTTAACCAAAACAAAAAATTTGGTAGACAATACTAATAATATTTTTATATCTCCGACAATATTTAAAGATAAAATCAAGATCTCAAGTTTGCAAACAGCCTCATTTAACGTAGATGTTTATGATATTTCAGGTAATATTATCAGTCATAGAGAGGATATAAAAACACCTGTTGAATTCAACACAAATGCAATATCAAAGGGGATATATTTTATAAAAATATCAAATAGTAAAATTAACATAACAGAGAAAATCATTAAGATTTAGTTCAAAGAAAAACTACCGATCTCCTGAATGATTTCATAGTGATTTAGAAAATAATATTCATAAGAAATTTCATATGGCAGGGGTATGGAATCTACCAATTCAATTAATTCTTCTTCGCTGTCGAGTTTCAAAACAACCCAGATCAAGGCGTCTTCAGGACTTAATGACAATGATAATAATTTTCCGCTATTTCTGAAGTAATTTAAAATAGTATTTATCTCATTTTCAAAACTTCCTGATTCATATATTTCCGGATTGAAATAATCCAGTTCCACCATAAAATGATATTCCATATCAAAGTTTTGGTTAATTAAATTAAAAATCATTAACTACTCAGGCAGGGTGTTTTTGCAATGAAAAAAGAGGTTTTTTCAACCAAAAAGACTCTACCAGAGTTGTTACAAAAATCAAAAGTAACTGTTTTTTTAATAAAAACAACTTTTTTATATCTGAAATGAGCATTTTTCTAAGAAAATTATTCCATATAAGCAGCAAAACTATAGGTTAAACGACAATCAAGAGGTTGCGAAACAAAATCCTTAAATTGTACTTCAACAACCATTTCATAAGAATTTTCTTTTATAACATCACGTATATCTTCACCTGTACTCAACAGTTTGATCTCTCCGTTCAAATTTAATGGAACTTCATCGCGATAATATATTTCGATACGATTGTTATAATCATCCTTTTTGTATATCGAAATGGAAATCTTTCTGATAATACCGAAATTTGTATTTGGGTATATAGAGATAATTTTTCCTCTTCCCGCATATAATTGATTGATATCGGAAAGGGATATTTGTCTTTCAGTCAGATTTTGATTTAAAAAAGATGGAATATCCCGGATTTTAATAAAATGAGTTCCAAACGGATCCTTGCCCGAAGGAATGGTAAAATTCACTTCCTGATATATTTCAAAAGCAGGAACTTTTGTCTTGCAGGAAAAAAAAGAAACAAGAACAAATAAGAAAAATAACCTAATCATTAATAAATATTTATTATTAGACGTTTAAACTATATAATTATTACTTAGTGTCTGTACGAAAACAGAAAATATGCTTGATAGTTCGGCAATTTTAAAAGAATGTATTTATAAAACAACCAAAAGCAGTGGTGCAGGAGGGCAGCATGTCAATAAAGTTGAGACAAAAGTGATTTTGATTTTTAATATAAAAAATTCAAAGGTATTGAATACAAAACAAAAAGAAATTCTTTTGAGCAGATTAAAAAACAAAATCGATAAAACAGGTTCAATAAAAATAAGCAGTCAAAAATACAGATCTCAATTGAAAAATAAAAAAGCTGCCGGTAATAAGCTTTTAAATTTATTGGAAAAAGCTCTGAAAGTTAATAAAACCAGAATCCCTGTAAAAGTGAGTAAAGAAATGATTGAAAGAAGATTAAGAGATAAAAAAATTAAATCCGATCTTAAAAAATTCAGACAAAAACATAATATTAGATTTGAAAAATAATTTCGGGTTGTTGTCAGGAGAAAGAAAATAACAGGTTTATTGCTGTTTTTTAATTATTTTTATTTATTTTGCAATAGAAATCACCGGATAAATCGCAGAAGATAATGAGGAATTTTTTATATACGACTTTTTTAATTTTGTTGTTATCTGCAACACAAAATTTTGTTAGCGGACAAAGTTCCTTTGGGATGAATTTTGGGGTTGTAGCAGGTGATAATGGTAATATCATTCAGGATAGCGCTAAAACTTTTAGAAACGGTTATCAGATCGGAGTTTTGGGAAATTTTGGCACTTATAGTTTTTTTATTTCCCCGGGAGTATATTTTAAAGATGTTACTATAAAAAAAGATTATAAAGATATTGCTCCTTTTGAAAGATCCCCAAGAATAAAAATTGCTAAAGCAAAGGTAATTTTAGGTTACCAGACAAATATATTAACACGTAAAATAAAACTTAAATTCGGTGGAGGTATGAATGGTAATTATGTTATCAATATCAGTGATAATGATGAGGGTTATAATTTCGATACACTTAATGATACCTATATGGGATATAATATAGATATAGGTTTGGATTTCTTCTCATTGACATTTAACATTTCATATGAAAAATCCATTAAAGAAATATTAACTTTAAAAGATAAAAAATCAAGCTTGGATTTTATAATATTGACTGCCGGATTTGTTTTTTAAGAAATTTGGATTTTTTCATTATAGTATGTATTGCCACTACCGGTTATCTTGTATTTTTATGATTTTACCGGTATAAATTTTATTCCTGCTAATTATCGAATAAAAATAAACTCCGGGTTTTATTTCATTGATTTTGATATCCTTTGAAAATAGAGGTTTATTGTATATTGTTTTACCGTTTAAGTTGCATATTTTTAATGTTGTTTTATTTTCTATTTCAATATCATTAAAATATACAGATAATCTGTCGATAAACGGATTTGGATAAAGTATGAATTTTCGGTTGGTTATTACGTTTTCATTTCCATTTATTTCTTCATTTATTGCTTTTAACAACGAATATTCCTCATAAGGGGCAAAAGCATCCTGAGTTAATTCCCATATCATTATTCCCTTTAGTTTTTCTGTTTTTACCAGTTTTGTTTTTTTTCGGATGGTATTTATTCCGTTATAATATTTTTTACCGACATTATCCAAATATGCATAATCCGTATTCTCAGCAACTATTTCACTATATTTGAAGGATGTTACATTGTTTTTATCAGTAAAATCATATCCGTAAAAAGGAACGCCCAATCGCAATTTTTCATGATTTATACCCTGACTTTTCCAAAAAGAAATTGATTGTTGTGCATCTTCAAAAGAAGAATGTTGCCCCGGATTATTTGGGTTCCATGGACCTTTAAAATCATATGCCATAATATTGATGACATCAAATGCTTTCAATGCCTGGTCTGTAATTTGACTGTATCTAAATGTACCGGGCAATGCAGCTGTTAATCCCAAAGAATATTTACTAAGAGTATCTTTTAATTCCAAGACAAATGGACTATAATAATCGGTGATATTATCCCATTCCAGGTCCATATCAACACCATCGAGATCATGTATCCTGCAATAATCTTTTATTTTTTTTATAAATATACTTCTAAAAGAGGAAGACATATTTTTTTTCCAGTTAGCAGCTAATTGCCCATAAACAGCAGCTCCGCCAAGAGAAATATAAACAACAATACCATCATTTTTTAATTTTTTTACAACAGGATCTATGTCTTTATCAAAAGCACTTAGATTGCCGTTTTTATCCGGATTGGCAAAAGCAATGTTAATATGTGTGACCCCGGAAAAATCAATATCTGAAACAGATTCAAAACGATATGCCGGCAAATATCCCAAAACGTCTATATTTTGAGAAAATACAAAAGTAAAACTACATATTAGCAATAGTAAAACAGATAAATATTTAACCATTTAAAATCTTTTTATCAACAAGTATAAAACGTTTAATACTTTAATAAGTTTGTATCTATCCGGGAAGAATCACTTTTTTTATTTCAAAAGCACCCAACCTTAGTAGATACATAGATTTTAACCGGCAATTTTTATAGAAATGCCAAACCATAAAAAACAATAAATTGTTTATTTATAGGTTGTAACTACTCAGGTAGAATCATTATGATTGAAAAAATACTTTATTTATTTCAAAAGCACCCTGCCTGAGTAGTTACTAAAGGTTTATTTTCAGTAAATATGAAAGAATTTCTTAAAAATATTGAAAAATTAAATTACAGGTTAAATTCGGGTATATTGCCGGGCAAAGAAGTACAGTATCAAATGGCTCCTCCCGGACGGTCTCATGATTATCCAAAGCATAACAATTTTAAATTGGCAGCTGTATCATTGTTACTGTATAATAAACAAAATGAAATATATTTTCCTCTT
>JALVEG010000331.1 GCA_027031145.1 Saprospiraceae bacterium
CGCTGTAAGGTAAATTTCCTACGTATATTTTCATTAAATCTCACCCCCTTAAAATAGGGTATTGGTGAATCGGATGACTAAGGGAATAAATTTAGAGATACGATCGATAATACATTAACTTGATACCCCTTAACGTTACCTCATTTTTTGTCTGCTGTCAACTTTCTCCTGTTTGGGATAGGGTATCTGGATCCTCCGGTCAAGCCGGAGGATGACGAAAGGGGGCACTCTAGATTGTCCAATCAAATTGGATAATGACGAAAGAGGGTGTTAAAGCGGATAATGGTGGGAATACTGTGTTGTGTGGTTTCTTGCTTTCCGGCGAAATGCTGGGAAGAGAGTAACTAGTCAGTCTCGTTCTTTCTTATGTTGTTCCCGACTATTCCCCCACGTCATTCCCGCGAAAGCGGGAATCCATTCTACCTGTTACTTGAAGTGAATATACTGTGTTGGCTTATTACTGTATTTATTATTCTGGTATTTTTAACTTTTCTGGAACCTGCTCTAATGCATTTTTTACATCTTCATTACTTTCTGCGAGGGCTCTTAATTTGTTTATAAAATCCCGTAGATTTCTTTCTGTAATAGTTATTATTGTTCTTGTTGTTTCAGTCTTGCTCTCTGTAGTTCTATTTATAGGGTCTTGGTCTTCGTGCTCTTCATACCGTATTCCTAAGGAATTTAGTACATGGATAATAGCTCTGCTTCCTCCTGCTGTAAGTTTAACTGCTTTAGCTTCTTTTTTATAGGCGTCTATTAAAGACAGGATTACCAATAGACTACCAAGACCCCTTCTTCTTTCAGTAGTTTCAATAGTAAGAGTCGGGGCACTTCCAATCCAATATATTAGCATCTTTCCTCCTGTAAAGATTTGCCTCTCCTTTGCCAGTATATTTCCCGTTTCTCCAACCACTCTCCCTCCCCTATTAAGAGTTATTACTCGCTGTTTATATTCTCCTTCTTCAAAAGATACTGTAACATTTCCTTCTATCAACTCTTTAAATGCTTTTTTAATAGCACTTTCTGTTAAGTTTGATTCTTCTTGTTTATGATTTCTTTGAGGACTATCCTCCTCCTCTTTAGTATCCCTAGTATTTCGCGGATGTGGAAGGTTTTTAGGTTCTTGCTTCCCGCCAAATAATTCCCCTTGTACTAGCTCTCTATCTGTTCCCATGGTCATTTTTAAGATTAAGGTATTTAGTAAACTTGAAACCTAAAAAACTTACTTGTATGCTACAATTTTTTTAGAGAATTGGCAACTTTTTTGGAGGGGTGCCGGAGCGGTTAAACGGCCAGGTCTCGAAAACCTTGGGGGCGTTTGCCCACGTGGGTTCAAATCCCACCCCCTCCGCCAAAAAGTGTATAGTATGTGCGGGACACTGCACAATTGTTCGCGTTATAAGCTTTTTATTGTAAAATAAAGATGCATATTAGATATCATTAGGTGATAAATCAATGCTCTTTATTTAATTTTATGTCCGACGAATTAATAGATATTTACAGTAAGAACAATCACTCTCTTGGTATTAAGAAAATGAAAAGTGCCGCGCATAAAAAAGGTTTATGGCATAGGTCGGCTCACATATGGATTTATACCTCTCGTGGGGAAATTCTTCTTCAACTAAGATCCTCTAACAAAAAAATGTATCCAACTAGGTGGGATATTTCTGCAGCAGGACATGTTGTTGCTGGAGAAGAACCAATAAGTGCAGCTATTCGAGAGTTGAAGGAAGAAATTGGGCTGGATGTAGCTCAAGAAAACCTAGAGTTTTTTGAAATAAGAAAAATACAAGCAACTTATAGAAACATTATAAATAATGAGTTTGTATACGTATATTTTTTGAAATTTGATGGGGATGTAGAAGAACTTACTTTACAGGAAGATGAAGTCTCGGAAATACAATTTATTTCTATTGATAAAGTTAAAGAAGACCTAAAAACAAGTCCAAATAAATATGTGCCTCATGGGGAGTATTGGTTTGATGTTATTAAGAAAGTAAAAGAAAATATAAAGTAATATATCACATATGAAAAAAGACTATCCAAGTAAGTGGTTGAAACAAGGAGAGCAAAGCAAAATAACAAAAACCATAAAAGACATTGCCAAGCAGTTTTCTGGAACGGAGTTAGAAAAAATAAAAGGTATTTTAAACTATTTGGACAACAATATAAGGGCGTGTAGAGATAACAATAAGGTTATAAAAATATTTGCAACAAGAACTGCAACAGAGGTTTTAAAAGATGGTTTTAGTACTGGGTGTCATGATACCGCTCTTTTATTTGTAACCTTTTGTAGGGCTGTTGGTATTCCAGCAAAATATGTGGTTGGTATAAATAAATTTAGGCCTAGAGATAGAGGGCATGTTGTAGCGGAGATTTATTTAGCAGGTGTTTGGGTTCTTGTAGACCCTTCACCAGGTTATATTTCCTTATATCCAGAAAGAAGCGCTTTTTATGCAGAAAATTTTTTAATTGGGAAGGGTTATGATTCTTGGGATGTTGGTATCAAATCTTTTAAGACTTGGGTGAGGGAGTCAGATAGAATTATTGGTATATTATCTAAGATATAAAGTACTGGTATTTGTCTTATACAGAAAGTCTGTACAGTCCCTAACATCCTGTTACAATTTGGTAAAGAGTAGGTATAAATTTTACATACATTTTGTACTAAATTATTATGAACCCAGGGGTTTTATACGCTATAATCGCCGCTTTCGCATTTGGAGCTTGGACGATATTCCATCAATTAGCCTCAGAAA
>JALVEG010000332.1 GCA_027031145.1 Saprospiraceae bacterium
ACCAAACTGCCCATGAATTGAGCCATATGTCTAGGACTACAGAAAACGATTTCATTGCAGAGTTTATTCGATCAATCGGTACTAATATATCAATACATTCTGGGAACTTCCTGCCAACTGGATTCCCTGTTTCTATCGCACTTGAATATGATATGCATTTTGGCGCAAAGCATTATAACTTTGGACCTGTAGACGTTGTTTTATTTGATAATAGAAGCTTTAAAATTGCTGATTGTGTCGGATTCGAATGTAAAGTTTTTGGCACCCATTATGGTACAAGTCATTGGAAATCAGTTGACTTTTTCTTTACGGGTAAACATCAGGAAGATCTGAAGGACACTGACTATAAAAAAGGACGGCATTTAAAAAATAAGCGCCAGACACACTGCCAAGAAGGTCAGTTGTTAAAGGACTACATAAAAGCAGTAAAGATACTCAGCAAGAAAAAATATTATTGCTCTAATGTATTTTACCTAGTTGGCGTAATTATTTATACGGGACTAAGTATACCAAGCACAAAAGTTATAAAGAATAATCTGAAAAAATTAATAAGTCCTTTTTCGACAAACAAATATTTTAGGCTATACTATACTAGCAGTAAATATCATTCTAATATAACAGAACAAATTAAAACAACTGAAAGATTTGATGTTCCAGGGCAGCATTATAATCATTATTCTAACTTGACTTTCTTTCCGTATCTTATTGAAATTACAAGAATTTAAGGCTAACAATAGGGTCCACTTAACCGCTATTCCGCTGCGGCCTTCGGCCTTGCTCCATAGCGGCAAGTGACCCTTGTCGTTACCCGTATTAAAAGAGGTGGGGATGAAACTTGCAAAGATTTCTATTGAAAACTTTAAAGGGATAGGAAGCCAAAAGACAATAATACTCAATGATTTCAATGTGATTGTTGGACAAAATGATGTAGGAAAATCGACCATATTAAAAGCTCTTGATTGTTTTTTTAATAATAAACCGCCCACATCAGAGGATTTAAATAAACACGCTGAAACATCACATATTTCGATCACTTTGCATTTTACACCAAATAATTTACCTATCATAATAGACGAAAATATCCCTACAACATTTGAGGAAGAAGAATTAGTTAATAATAAAAATGAATTAATAATCAAAAAAGTCTGGGATGTATCAAAAAGTAAGATAACAGCAGAAACATTTTTATTGAGGAAAAAATATGATGCTAATGATTTTTTGCCATTTAACGAAAAACAACTAATAAAAAAGTGTAATGAATTAGGAATTGAAACACAGAAAGCCAATGGAGAAGAATATAATAATAAAGAAAAAAGACAAAAGTTAAGAGAGTATAATAGAAATGATGAAATTCAATATAATTATGAGTATGAAAAATTACCGACTAGTGGTTCTAGCAGATTTAAAATCATTCATGATAGTCTAAAAAAGAGCTTACCAAGATTTGAGTACTTTAAAGCAGATACATCTTTGTCAGAAACTGATAACACAATTCAAAAATTTTTTAAAACCTTAGCTATAAGAACCATTGAAAAAGAAGTAAATATTGATGATTTTCAGGAAACGATTAGAAAAAAACTACAAAGTGTCTTAGATAAAATTACGTCAAAAATTAATCAAGTTGTACCAGAAGACGAGAAGGTAAGTGCAGATATTACCTTTGACTGGAACAAATTGGTCTCTACCTCATTCAAAAGTAAAAAAGATGATTTTAATATTCCATTAAGCTCAAGAGGCGATGGTTTTAGGCGAATTACTATGATGGCCTATTTTGAATATCTTGCAGAGCAACAAGCTACAGAACACCAAGATATAATTTTTGGATTTGAGGAACCAGAAACTTTTTTACACCCTTCAGGACAAGAAAATTTATTTTCGAAACTATTTGCTCTTACAGAAAATCATTATCAAGTCATTATTACAACTCATTCTCCTATTATTGTAGCTAACACCAAGAAAAAGGATTTAATTCATATATTTAAAGAAAATGGAAATTACTCTATTTCACAACATATAGAAGATATCTCATTTATTGCGAAAGATTTAGGAATTAATGTTGACAATCAATTTGTATCTCTTTTCGATAAAGCAAAGGCTTTATTATTAGTTGAAGGGATTGATGATGCAAATGCTTTTCATTATTTAAGCGCTAAATATAAAGAAAATGGCCTAATTGATGAGACCTTTGAAGAATTAGGGATTGCAATTATACCTATCGGTGGCTGTAATAGCATCAAACACTGGGTATCTCTTAATCTTTTGCAGCAATTAAATAAGCCTTTTTTGATTTTCCAGGACAGTGATAAAACGTCACAAGATGATATTTCACCAAATAAAGAGACACTTGTTCAAATGGGATTTATTGAAAATGAAGATTTTTTTATCTCGAAAAAAAGAAATCTTGAAAATTACATTTTACCAGATGCTCTTAATAGGATAGCACCTGGTGCTGAGTTAAATTATAATGATTGGGATAACGTGAAACAAATTTGCAAGCAACATTCTTTGGCGGGAAAGCTAGGTGGGAAAAATGTCGTTGATAAACATTTCCAAAAATTAACTTTTGAAGAATTGCGTTTAGCCTTTTTTGATGGCGAGGAAGACGAGTTTTTAAATGTTTACAATAAATTAAAAGAAAAATTGTCAAATGCATAGATATAAAAATAAATAACGGGTAACAAACGGGTGCACTTGACCGCTATTCCGCTGCGCTCCATAGCGGCAAGTGACCCTGGTCGTTAGGGCTTGAGGATTT
>JALVEG010000333.1 GCA_027031145.1 Saprospiraceae bacterium
TCCTAAGTCGCATCTTTCTGAATTTGTTTCGATATGTGGGTCTTCTTTGGTGAGTATTCCTTTTAGGAGTTTTTCTCTCCATTGAAAGTGTTGTAAAATCATAGTAATAATATTCACAGATTGATCGGCATATATTTTTGCCTTTTTTATAGCATTTTCGTCAATTTTAAAATATTTTTTGACGCTATCTATTTCTTTTACAATATCGTTTACTACTTGTTCCGCTATCCTCAGTTCTTTAGATAATATCGTAAATTCTTCTGATTTCCTTGCGAGTTCTTGTATTTGCTCGTTTACTTTTATTACGCTGTTTATTCCTTCTTGTACATTTTGGCTTATATCATTTGTTGTTGCTGTTTGTTCTTCCGTAGCTGAAGCTATGGTAGCAGATAGATCTCCTATTTTAGAAATTATTTCGTCAACATCGTCAACAGCTTTTACAGCATTTTCAACATCTTGTTTGATAATTGAAATTATAGATGAAATTTCTTCTGTAGATGTTGATGTTTGTCTTGCAAGCTCTTTTACTTCATTTGCTACAACCGCAAAGCCTTTACCAGCTTCTCCAGCTCTAGCGGCTTCTATGGTGGCGTTAAGGGCTAATAAATTTGTTTGATCTGCTATTTGCGTTATAACTTTTACTACTTGGTCAATTTTATCTGAACTACTTTTTAAATGTTTTATTACTTGGCTAGCAATATTAGCTTTTTCTCTTGCTTCTTGGCTTATACTAGCTGTTTCGCTAATGTTTTTAGCGATTTCTGTAGATGCAATGTTTAATTGATCAATGGCTTGTGAAATAATTTTTAGGTTTTCGGTTACTTGATTTGCAGATAGTGCTACTTCCTTAGCAAAATTGTCTATTTCGTCTGAATTATTTTCTACTTTTTCTCCAACATTAGCTAAATTTTCAGAGGCTTTTATTAGGGTTTTGCTTTGTATTTCTAATGTTTTTAATATTTCACCTATGCTTACTAATAAATTATTATATGCTTTACCTAATACTCCAAATTCGTCGTTGCTTTTAATTTTTAATACTTTATCGAATTGTCCTTTGCTCATATTAGATATGTACTTTATTGTTTCTTGTAAGTTATTGTTTATACTATTTGAAAATAGTATTCCAAAAGTCAAAAGAGCAACTAGAGATACAATAAAAATTATTAAAAGATTTTTTTGGTTTGTTTTTAAAGCTTTTAATGTTTGATTTTGTAACTTGCTTACTATATTGTCCATACTTGTGCTTAAAACTTCACTTTCTTTTTCAAATTCTGAAAAAATTTTTGAGAAATCACTTTCTATAAAAGATATCGCTTCTTCTTTATTTTTGTTTTTTAATAATAAAATTGTATGTTCTGTATATCTAGATAATTTTTCAAAAAAATTGTCTAGATTATTAATAGATGTAATTAATTCTTGAGAATTTAATTTCTCTTTTGTTTTCTTCCATAATGTCTGGATTTTGTTAAGATCACTTTCTAGTTTTTGAATAGCTTCTTGTGATGTCAATTTGTTTATTTTTGAAAGATCTTTTTCTAAAGTATTTATAGAATCTTCAACCATATCAAATTGTAAAGTATTTTTAAAATCATCCTTCACTGCAGATATCTGTTTTTTTATAGTTTGTTGTGTTAAGAAATTGCTTCCAAAACTTAATAGTAATAACAATAAAGCGAAAAATACCAATCCTAAAATTTTTATACGTAAAGAAGCATTTATTAGTTTTTTAAAACGCATATAATTTATTCCTCCTTTATTTTTCAAGTCTTGAAAGTGAGACTTTTGCAAAATATTGAATATTATTCTTGATAATTTACTTGAAAGATTATTTCATTTTACATCTCCTCTTGGCGCCAAGGTGCTAAATATTTTGCAAAAGTCTCAAAACTTTTAGGTTCTTATCGGAGGTGGTAATTTTTTTCTTAAAATTTTTTTAATTTAAGAAATATTTAGGACTAGTGTAGTTTAATTTATAGAAATGCCGGATTAATCAATACTTGATCTGCTTGATTTTGGGATATTTTTCTTGGTTTTATTAACTTAGGGTATAAATTTTTTGGCCTAATAAGGCTTCTTAAAAATTTCCTTTACAACGGCAAATTTAAACCCAAATTTTTAAAGGAGACGTCTAAATATTAAAAATAAGGAGGTAGATATGGCAGGAAAAGAAGTTCTTTTCAAGAGCGAAGAACCTAAATCCAGAAAAGAAGTGGCGGATTTCTTGCGTCTCTTGGCGGAGCGGGTGGAAAAAGGGGAGGTAGTTTTAAAAAGGGGAACGGAGTCTGTGACTGTTCCTCTGCCAGAACATGTCATCCTAGAGTTAAAAGTGGAAGAAAAAATTAAACCCAGTAAGACCAAGCGGAGCTTAGAAATCGAGATCGAGTGGGGCGAAGGAGAAGGGGAGGGCCCTGTGAGCCTAGGCTAAATTTCTAAGGTCAAAAAGTCCTTAGCGAGGATAATCTCCCCGGCAAAGAATCTTTGGCAGGGAGAAATTATATCTGATGCATCGCAGGGGGGGTACAAGTGGGAGAGGACAAGTCTTCTTACGCGTGCCTCACCTGCGATCCTCCCTGCAAGGGCGGGGGTAAGATGGCCGGGGATCTTTTCTCCCTCCGGGGCGGAACATTCAATGATCAATAAGTCCGCTTCTTGCGCTAGTTCTATAAGCTGGGGCGTGAAATCCGTATCTCCAGAATAAACGAAACTCTTTCCTTGGTAATCAAAACGGAAAGCTATGCTTTCTGGATTATGTTG
>JALVEG010000334.1 GCA_027031145.1 Saprospiraceae bacterium
GGTATTTTTGCGTCCGTCAGACCAAAATGGAATAGCAAAACTTCCGGTTGAAACGGTTTTATTATACTCACCAATACCAAATCCATTGGTTTTTGCTCCTATTTTGGAAAAATCGGAAAATTGTGAAGTTAACGGATATTGCGTTGAAAAATCAGGATCTTCTGTTTCCAGAGCATAGGTAATATAGTAATCGGTATTGAAATTATTTAAAGTATCCTGTCTTTTATCGTAAAAACAAAGTATGGGAATTCCTGCAGAATTCACTTCAAGATTGGAATAAAACTGATCGGAATTTTCCAAAGAGTCATTATTTACTATAACGGGCTCTGTCCAGGTTATTCCTTTGTCATCAGAATAACTTAAGTATATGTCCGATCCCGTAAGTTCAATCGTATCAATACCCGGAGCGGTCCAGGTTGCATAAATTCTACCTGATGAGATTCCGTCACTATTATCCAATGCTATATAAGGGCTGGGGAAATACCTGTCCCGAATACCGGTAATATTACTTGGTAAAGAACCTTGTGTGAAACCGGGATAATAAAATTTGCTTATTTCTCTTGGTTCACTAAAAGTTTCTCCTCCATCTTTGGAAACAGAATTATAAAAGTAATAATCAAGGGAATCTAGGGAACCTACAAATCCTATATAGAGATTGCCCTCTTTATCAAGATCAACAGATGTAAATTGAACGAATTTAAAACTGTCCGGAGTGAGTTTTATCGGATTGTAAACAAAAGACGTATCTCCCGGTCGTAATATGTCTATTTTTATATTCATCGAAGGATCCAAAATAGTATCTCCGGCAAAAAAATCAACATATCCCAAATAAACATTTCCGTGATAAGGAGAACCGGTAAGATCTGAAACCATCCACTGCTTATCCAAAAAACGGTCTATACCTTCCAAGGATGCAGTTGAAAATTCAGTACTTCTAAAATAGGGTTTTGATTCCCAGCTTACTCCGCCATCTTTCGATATTGCATGATATATAAATTCGGATGCTTTAAAATTAACCAAATCGGTAATTGCTAAAATAATATATGTTAGATGTAAATCTCCATTAGCATCAAAAACCAAAACGGGGTCTCCTCCTCCAACAACCAAATTATTCTCATTTACAATGCCATCAAATTCACTTTTTTGCCAACTATTGCCAAAGTCCTTGGAATAATAAGTAGAAATGCTCATTGGTTGGTCCGTAAATTGATTATAAGCAAAATGTATGGATGAAACAACAATATTATTACTATCAAGAGGATTTATTGCTGCAAACATTTCAGATTCAGAACCTTTTTCATTGTCGTAAACAAGTCTTTCCCCATATTGATTTCTGTAATTATATATATTAGTTGAAATTCTTGAATCTTCTGTAATTTTCTCATTTCCTAATTCTAAAAAAGTCTTTTCTTTTAGTGCCTTTTTTATCATTTTATGAACAGGATTCTGTGCATTGGAAAAACTGTTTATTACTACAATTAACATAATAGGTAATAATAATTTGATTTGTTTACTATTCATAACTCTGCTTTTAGATTTGTAAAAGTAATAAAAATCTATTTCATTTTCAATTCTTCAGGGTTTATTTTTGGTTGTTTTCGTGGATTTTTAGGTACAGGATCATATCCCGAACCACCCCACGGATTGCAACTTGCTATCCTTTTTATGCTCATCCATCCTCCTTTAACGGGTCCCCATTCTTCAATTGCCTGGATAGTATAATGAGAACATGTTGGAGTATAGCGACAATTGCTGCCCAGCAAAGGCGAAATAAATATCTGATAAAACCTTATGGGTAATATCATGATAAGTTTGAAAAATCTGTTTATGTACTTTAAAACTATCATTTTTTCCACTTAATACTGCATCCTATACTGGGAAATTGCTTAGGATCCACTTCCCTGTTCTCCAATATGGCATCCAATGCCTTCTTAAGGTCTTTTCCTGTCGGTTTAACACCCATTTGAGGCCTTGTTTCATCAAATCTTCCTCTGTAAACCAATTTAAGGTCTTTGTCAAAAACATAAAAATCCGGCGTACATGCAGCTTTATACTCATTAGCAACAGTTTGTGTTTCGTCATATAAATAAGGAAAAGGAAATTGACACATTTCAGCAATCATCTTCATAAGATCAGGATGATCCTGAGGATAATTTTCTACATCATTTGAACTTATTGCAACAAAAGAAACTCCTTTTTCCATATATTCGTATGCAGTTTTAAGCAGTTTTTTCATAACATGATGCACATAAGGACAATGATTGCATATAAACATTATAACAGTTGCCTTATCCGATTTAATATCATTCAGTGAAACCATATCTTTGCTTATGGTATCATAAAGTTGAAAATAAGGTGCCTTGGTCCCAAGGGGTAACATGTTTGATTCTGCTGCTGCCATATTTATATATTTTATTTATAAAACATTTTTTTTCAAAAATTAGTTTAATGACTTATCAATATCTTTTTTGTGATAGTGTTTTCCCTGTTAAATATTTTCATAATATAAAATCCATTTTGAAATCCGGAAACATCAATATTTTTGTTATTATCTTTAAATGAAGATTTATAAATTATTTTACCGGAAAAATCGAAGATTAAAACATTCATGCCGGTGTTTAAGCTATCATCGATTTTTATTAAATCAACTGCGGGATTTGGATAGATTTTTATTTTATTAGAGAATGTTTCCCTGATTTTTGAGGTATTTTTTCCTGTTCTGACGATATGAATATTTTTAATTCCTCCATTACTTTCCAAAACAAAAGTCAAAGAATCAGTTGTTTCATCCACTGGTTGGTAAAAAATATTGAAAGTATAATCCTCTGCTCCTGTTTGAGTTTTTGTAATATCAAAATCAGTTGAAAATTCAGTGCCTGTTAATGATGTTGAAGAAATATATTTTAAAGTATCATTTGCCCGGTTTGTAACAGTAATTTTAATTGTATCTGTCTGACCGATATGTATATTTTTTTCAGGATAAATACTATCCGTTACCAACATAAGTTTTGGATAAAAAACCGATGTTACCGGTAATGAGGCATACTTCCATGCAGTAATACCTCCTTGCATATTGTACACTTCTTTGAATTGTTTACTTTTCATTTTTTGGAAAGTCTTCCCGCTTCTGGATCCGGAATGACAGTGAATTAAATAAATTTTGTTATGATCCAAAGAATCCAGTTGTGCTGAAAAATCAGAATCAAAATAATTCCGGTTTATCGCTCCTTCCAAATGTTCGGGAATGTATTCGGATAGTCTTCTTACATCCAATATGACAAAATCGGGATTAAATTTATTAGCTTTGATAAGGCTGTCACATTTTAAGGGAATAAGGTTTTTATAAACATTGTCCTGTGCGGATAATAATATATTTGATAAAACAAGAAAGAAAAAAAGTAATCGTTTCATATATTTATAATTTTATTTAAAGCAGTTTTTATTTATCCCTAAGATATATTTCTTTGTAACCTGTATTTGTTTTGCTGTTTCCGCTCCTTTGAAACCACTAATATAATCATCTTTCATATTTTCCCGGGCATATTGAGTATATATTTCTGAAACCGGCTTATAAGACCAGTGCCATTTTTCTTCATTATATCCGTAAGGTCTTCCTGCGGTATAAGGTCGACAAAATCCGAATTTATGAGCATTTTCTGTCATCCAGTCAAAAATCTTTTTTCCCTCTTCCGTAGCATAATAACTATTTTCAAGTACATTCAAATCAATTTCCGTTCCCCAGTGATGTCTGGATGTTCCGGGCATAGAGCTAAATTTTAAAATATCCAAAGCTCTTTTTACGGGATCTTTGATGTTCTTGCGTTTTGCCCAATTCCTTTCCCAAATACCTTTTTGATAATTGAAGGGTCTTGTAGCTGATACTATCAATAATTTAAAGCCATCTTTATAAGCGGCATCATACATTTTCAAAAAAGCATGATATGCCGCTTTATCAAGATAAACATTGTGTTTGTTGGTATATTTATCCTCGATTCTGACAAATCTTTTATGTTTGGAAGGGTCAAATTTCCCCATTAGAAAATCAATATTCAGAAAAGAAGGATATTTCGGTTTTTTGATTGTATCTTTTTTGACTACAATCGTATCTTTTTTTACAGCTTCAACTTGTTTAGATGTTTTTACAGTATTTTTACAGGAAAATAATAAGATGATCGCTAAGATCAGGAATAAAATGTTTTTCATTTATATATATTTTTATTATCTAATTATCTACATCAGAAGGTATATTTCATTTTTTCGCTTTCCCCTTCTTTGCCTCTGACTCCTCCCAAAGGGATAAATAAAGGAGAATCAACCCGCAGCGCGCAAAAATGAAATACACCCACATCAGATGATTGTTGGCTAAAAACCATCGTTTCATCATCTTTACTGTTTTAATTCTTCCAAAAACTCAACGATTTTTTCTTCTTTGGTCGCCCAGGATGTAACAAGACGAATTATGGTATTGTTCTCATCGTATTTTTGCCAGGGATAAAACAAAAATTTTTTCTCAAGTTTTTTGATCGTTTTATCAGGTATGACCGGAAAAATAATATTGGTTTGAGGAACTGCAATAAACCGATATCCCAATTCATCAATTCCCTGTGTCATTTTATATGCCAGATTATTTGCATGAGCAGCAAGTTCAAAAAATAAATTGTTTTGAAAAAGAACAGAAAACTGAATCCCAAAAATCCTGCTTTTTGCCAATAAAGCCCCTTTTTGTTTCATTGAATAACGAAATTTTTCTTTAATATCATCATTTAGCAGAACTATTGCTTCACCTGCCAATGCTCCGTTTTTTGTACCACCGATATAAAAAACATCGACATAGTTTCTTATATCTTTAGCTGTAAGATCCTGATATTTTGAGGTTAGGGATGAACCCAATCGTGCACCATCCATAAAAAGTAAAAGATCATTTTCTTTGCAAAAAATACTTAATTTTTCAAGATCACTTTTAGTATAGATAGTTCCGAGTTCCGTAGAATTTGAAATATAAACCAATTTTGGTACGACCATATGTTCATCACAGTGCTCGATCAAAACAGGTTCGATCAACTCGGGAGTAAGTTTCCCATCCGCTGTTTTTATAGTGTTTATCTTGTGTCCTGTGAATTCAATAGCTCCGGTTTCATGAACAGCAATATGACCTGTTTGGGCAGCAATTACGGATTCATAAGGTTTCAATACAGACGAAATAACCGTCATATTTGCCTGGGTCCCACCTGAAACAAAATGAATTTCAGCTGTAGGTACATCAAATTCTTTTTTTATCAATTCAGCTGCTGTCAGACAATACTCATCTTCTCCATATCCCAATTGTTGTATCATATTGGTATTGATCAGAGCATTTAGAATATCCGGATGTGCACCTTCAGCATAATCATATAAAAAACTATATTTTGACATTATTTTGATTTTTGAAACACAAATTTATACATTATTTATTAGATTTGTGTTTTTATCACTTCAAACATAAATTTAAGTATAATGAATATACAGACAAAAATAATTTTAGCATTGCTTTTTGTAATGCCTTTTTTCATTTCTGCTCAAGATCAGATAGCGGATAAATGCGGAAAAATAGACAGGGAATTAGATGACCGGGAACTAGAAATAAGAGGGGATCATTGGGGATACGGATATGATGATCTGTTGAATGATCTGCAAAAATGGTCTCAAAGTCCGTATGTAAAAATAAGTTCTATCGGTCAAAGTGTTCAGAATCGTGAATTGTGGCAATTAAAGATCACTTCAGAAGATACCACTGTTGACAAACATACGGTATTTTTTCATGTAAGAACACATCCGGGTGAAGTTCAAAGTTTCTGGGTAGCAAATGAAATAATCAATCTTTTGCTTTCGGAAGATAGTTTAGCAGTAAAAACAAGAGAAAAATGTGTTTATTATATCATACCTATGTACAATCCGGATGGTGTGGAGTTGGAATATGCCAGACAGAATGCCAATCATATTGATATCGAAAGTAACTGGTATTCCGCAAACAATATTCAACCGGAAGTAATGGCTTTGAGAAACAGATTTCTGGAATTGATGAATACGGAACATCCTATAGAAATCGCTTTGAATATGCATTCGGCATATAAATGCAAGAGATATTTTGTAGCACATCACCAAAACGGTACCAGTTATTCTTACCTTCAAATGGAGAAAAAATTTATAGAAGGGGTAAGAAGTTATTTCCCTGATGGGATTGAGCCTTGGAACTTTAATGTGACATGGTCAAGCGGCAATCCTCTTAAATATCCCGAAAGTTGGTGGTGGGCTAATTACGGATCAAATGTCTTGGCTTTGACTTATGAAGATGGTAATTGTGATGCTGCGGGAGATTTTGATATAACAGCAAGAGCGATTGTTTCCGGAATAGCAGATTTTCTTGATATTTGGGGTAAAACAGCAGGAACCATAAATCTTTGGAATAATTCCTTCGTAGTGTATCCTAATCCGGCAAGTGACGTACTGAATATTAATTTCGACTCAAATTTTAATGGTAAGATAGAGATTTTTAATTCCGTTGGAAGAAAAGTTTTGTTAAAAAAGGTTGAAAATACAGGCAGATATACTTTTGATATTTCAAGACTTATACCTGGGGCATATTTCTTAAGGGCTATTGATTCAAAAGCCAATAACGGTCAGGTAAAGAGTATAAGATTTCTAAAGAATTAAATATTTTTCTTGCAGAAACTTAAAAAGAGTTACAAAAATAAAATACATTTTGATTTTTGCAACGTTATAAATTATTAATGCAAATTAATTAATGATACTTCGTATAGTATAACTACTGTAAAATTTTGTTTGTCGATTGAAGGACAAAATTTCAAAAAGCTAAATAACAAAAGCTTCACAGATTAGTAAATTAATATAAATAAAAAAAATGAAATTCATATTATTATTAATAACCCCCTTCCTTTTATTTTCTTGCACTTGCAAAAAGACTATTAACAAAGATGAAACTTTATCTGAGCCAAAGAGTACAAATCAAAATACTCATTCCGGTAATCAAAAGAAAAAATACAATGCTACAAAAGAGTATTTTCTTATTTTAAAAAATATAAACGGAAGAAAAAATAATCCTTTTCCAACTGTATCCTTTTCTATAATTGATGTAAAAAACAAAAAGGTTATTTACAAGGATATTATTCCCGGAGGAAAAATAGTTTGGATTTCTGATTATACCATTGAAGTAAAATCTTATTTAGGCAGACCAAAAGATATTCATAATTCTAAAAAATGGATGCCATTATATAAATTAAATGTAAAAACCTTAAAAAAATTCAAATAGCAGATTTACTCAGAAATGGTACTTTTGAAATGATAATTTAAATTATTTTTCTGTCAAAATTATACTTCAAGAGTAGATACTGTAATATTTAAATAGAAATATTTCATTCATATAAAATCATTACTTATGACTTATTTAAAAAAAATCATGTTTATTGTTTTGGGTATTATCGTATTTCTTTCACTTAAAGAACTATATATTCAAGATAATAGAAATATTAGTTTTAAGGAAATTTCAAAAAAATTTATAACGAACGATCTTCATTTTGACGGTCCGGCTCAATTCGCTAAAATACACAATCACATCAGAGTAAGAAATGACAACGAATTACCTAAATATAAAATGGGTTATATTTTGAATGAGTTCAATAAAGCAAAGGAATCTCTGCAATATAGAGACTCTAAAAAACTGAATTGGATCGAAAGAGGTCCTACAAATACGGGTGGAAGAACAAGAGGTTTAATCGTAGATCCTGATGATTCTACTTATCAAACGTTCTATGCAGGTTCGGTTGGAGGCGGCGTATGGAAAACTTCCGATGGAGGTGATACCTGGAAAAACCTCACTGAAGATTTACACAATCTTGCTACATCAACTCTCGCAATGTCTAAGCACAATACCGATGTTATCTACGCAGGGACCGGTGAAGGATTTGATGGTCTTATGGTCAATGGTAGCGGTGTTTGGAAATCCATTGATAGAGGTAAAACCTGGAAAGTCCTTAATTCGACATCTGACGATGAAAGGTTTTTAAATGTTCTTAGATTAATAGTAAATCCTGATGATGAAAATGAAATTTTAGCTTGCACAAGAGGGAGAAAAGATTTTAAATCATTTATTCTTAAATCAAAAGATGGTGGTCAAACTTGGGAACAAAAATACCTTTCTCAAGGAAAAAATATTCAACAATTGGTATATACACCGGGAGATTTTTCTGTGATATATGCATCTATCTTAAATGACGGAATAATCAAATCAACTGATAGTGGTGAGACTTGGGAAAAAGTATTTGATTCCGGTTCCAAAAGTATTGGAAGAATAGAGTTGGCTGTATCTCCGGTAAATCCAGGAAATGTCTTTTTATCCTGTGACCATGAATCCGGAGCTCAATTGTACATTTCGAAGGATTCAATGAAAACGGTAACAAAAGTATTGTTGCAAGGTACTGCAAATTGGCTGGGAGGTCAGGGTTGGTATGACAATGCAATCGCAGCACATCCTTATGATGCAAATAAAGTTTGGGTAGCAGGAGCCGGACCGATTTTGGAATTAAATATCGGAAAAGAAGAAACTGATATAAATACTCTTAAGGAATTCCAAAACAATACTGATTTTTTAGTTGAAGTAAATATTGGTCTTCCTTTTGATGGAGATGGACTTGCCGGTGATTTTGCAGATTTGTTTCAACTCAATCCAAATACATCCAGTGATGATTTAGTTGATGTGGAAATAAGATTTGGAAAAGATAAAAAGCAAAATGCACATTTGCTTAAATTGGACTATTCAACATTTCAATTTTATTTTGATACAATTATTGAAGTTCCTTTTGAAGCTTGGGACTTGAAAAACAATAGACAAATCGGTTTGACGATAGTCGATTTGGACGAAGATGGACAATGGACTTTCAAAGATTATACTGAAGATCAATTCTCATACCCGGACATTGTTTTAATAAATATGTTTGATTATACCCCGGAAGCAAATGATGTGATTTCCAGTGGGGATAATATTGCTAATAAAGCCCAGTATTATTTTTATAAAGGAAAAAGCCCTGATTTTCAAGGATCAATTGATAGTTTACCTGAAAGTAATCTTATCTTTAAAACAGGTATTGTTAAAGGGTTATTGGCAGAGTTTGATCCAATAACAGATGGATATAATGAATATAGTACAATTAGCCCGGTTGGAAGTAAGGGTGTTCATGTAGATCATCATAATTTGATTTTTATTCCGGTAGATACCGCTGCAAAATCCTTTTATGTACTAAATGCCAATGATGGAGGTGTTGCTTTTTCCAAAGACAACGGAAAAACATTCAAGCAAACAGGCGATACTTTTGCAGAATTTGATGGTGTTGCTTATAATACTTCAGACGGCTATAATGTATCTCAATTTTATGGGGTTGATAAAATGAATGGTGCTGACAGATATGTGGGAGGCACACAGGATAACGGGTCCTGGATTTCACCAAAAGATCCTGATACCAAAACCAAATGGAAAAGTGCACCTAGCGGAGATGGATTTGAAGCAGCATGGAATTATGCAAATCCAAAACTCGTATTGGAATCTTCTCAGGGCAATAATATTTTTAGAAGTACCGATGGAGGTCAAACTTGGAATTATGTAAATCTTCCTGAATCTTTCGGCCCGTTTATTACCAGGATAGCTTCTTCCCAAATCGACCCTGATTTGATATTTATTTCCAGTGATAAAGGTTTGATTAAATCAACAGACTTCGGGAGTACCTGGACTATCAAAACAATGCCGGATAGCTGGGAATTTACTTTTTTCGGACCACCGATAAAAATTTCTTTGGCTGATGCTAATATTGTTTGGTCAGGTTCCGCAATTACAAATAATTCAAGAATTGCTCTTTCGAGAGACAAAGGAGAGACTTGGGAAGAAACCGCTGCCTACGATAAAGCATATATGGGAAATGTTACCGGACTGGCAACTCATCCAATTAATGGTAGTACTGCCTATGTATTGTTTTCACAAGCTAATGGTCCAAAAATATTGAAAACAACTGATTTTGGAAATTCCTGGAATGATATTTCCGGATATGAAACAGATGGAGTGGAAGAAAGCAAAAACG
>JALVEG010000335.1 GCA_027031145.1 Saprospiraceae bacterium
ACATATATTTCATATTAGTTACATTTGAAACATCCCACGATCCTATGTCCTGATTAAACGAACTTGCCTCAGCAAACATATATCCCATATAAGTGATATTTGAAACATCCCACGATCCTATGTCCTGATTGAACGAACTCGCAGTAGCAAACATATATCCCATACTAGTTACATTTGAAACATCCCAAGATCCTATGTCCTGATTGAAGGAGTGAGCTTTATAAAACATATATATCATACTAGTTACATTTGAAACATCCCACGATCCTATGTACTGATTAAACGAACTCGCCGCTGCAAACATATATGATATACTAGTTACATTTGATATATCCCATGATCCTATGTCCTGATTAAACGAACTCGCTCCATTAAACATACGGTACATGTTTGTTACACTTGAAACATCCCATGATCCTATTTCTTGATTAAATGAATGTGCTGCGGCAAACATGCTGCTCATATTAGTTACACTGGATAAATCCGGATTATCTGATGCCTGACCAGCCAAATTTTCACAGCCTCTAAAAGCATTCGCCATTGAAGTCCATTGTTGTGAACCCCATTGGTCTATGGAAATAATTTTATTTCTATCTCCGGAATAATTGAAATAAATACGAGGAAAAGTACCTGAAATGGATACCTGATAATCTCCTGCCGTGGCATAACTATGTGTTGCATCACCGGTATGTCCTGTAGTAGTATTTCCATCACCCCAGTTCACATCATAATTGTATGTTTCTCCGCTATATGTAGGAATAGTTATGCTTTCATTATCGGATGATGTATGCCAAGTGGTTATGAAAGGATCTTGTCCTATAGCATACAAAACCATAAAAAGTAAAAATGTTGTGTAGATAAGTTTTTTCATTGTAAAAAGTTCTTATTTAAAAAATTTATTTTGGTTGTTTGTGTTTGTTTTTTGTTTTGCCTCGCTGCCTTCCCTTTTTTTTGCAAAGCTGCCCTCTGACTCCCTAAAGGGAGAACCGCAGCCCGCAAATTCCCCTTCTTAAAATATACTACCTCTTTTTCTTTACCCTGCCTTTGCCTGCCCGACGAAACATAGTGTAGTCGGGAGCGTTGCTACTTCCCCCTGTCGTTTTACGTAACGTAGTGAAGTAAAACTACAAGGGGGAGCGCAGAGCTATTGCGGGATGCCAGAGGGGGTAGCTTTGCAAAAAAAACCACACCACCTTCCTTATTCTCGTACTTTCACCCTGCAAACATACAAAAAAAATAAATATCTTTTTTCTGCCAAATTGGCAAATCAAGAGCGAAACTCCGTGAACATAGAGCGAAACGCCGCGAAAGTATATTGAAACGCCGTGAAAAGTTTTTGAAAATATTTGAAGATTTGATAAATTGTCAATTTGGCATATGGTTTTTGTATGTTTTTATTCCTTATTTTTTTTGTATTTTTTGGAAGGAGCACTGCGCGAAAAATAACTATATTGCAAATGGAATATTGGGATGATGGAATACTGGGATGATGGAATATTGGAATAGTGAGCAAAGCGAGGCCGGAGACTCATTTATCAAAGGAGGTATTAAAAGCCCTGTAAGGGCGATCCCGCTGTACAGCGGGATGGTAGAAAGATTGTATCACCGCATGTTTTGGCGGGATTTTGCTCAAATAAAGCAAAAATCATGATAAAACCAGATAAATTTTACCACCATCCTTCTATAGCGCAAAATATTTTTATTATTTTATTCAGCTTTGGTCATCATTAAAAATCATACCCCATAGTAAAATAAAATACAGGCTTTTGGATTTTTCTTGTTTCTATTCCCCAGGCATAATCAAATTTAAGAAAATATCCCAACAAGGTGGTTCTGATACCAAATCCATATCCTGCAAGCATAGGATCTGCGTAATATCTCAATTTGATCTTAATGGACGGGGGAACTTCTATTGTTCTGGTATTGGAAGGATTGTCATCTGAAAATGGAGATAATCCTCTCCATGCAGTACCAAGATCAAAAAATCCGGTTATCTGAAAATCCCTTAAAAATGATTTCTTTATCCTGTTGCCAAAAAGATACTGAAATACAGGTATCCTTATTTCATTATTGGATAAGATATAGGATGATCCGTTTCTTGCATTGTATCCAAATCCACGCATATTGGCAACCAGTATCCTGTAAGCATATCTGTCATTGGCAGGCAAAGGAACAAGGTCATCATTATGAGAAAATATCCAGTTCTCCATACCACCTAAGAAATATAAATTGCTCTCAGCTCCAAAAGATGTCTGTCCGCTTAACCGAAATGCCAGAATGCTTTTTCCCAACACCTTAAAATATTGTCTTGAATCAAAACCAATTACCGCAAACATACCTTTTGAAAGATTAAAAGCCGATGGAGTATTTAGTTTTATATTCATTTTATTATATCCCTTGATAAACACCTTGCTTCTGTTGCCGATATAAGTATTGACACCTATTTTAGAAGTATTATCAAAAATATATTCCAATTGCAAACTGAATCTCTGTTCATTTACATCATTATTATTAAGGGAAATAGTATCTGATGCCAGTATCAAATTCTTATCAAGTCTCAATGCAGATGTCAGGCTGATACTGCTGTAAACATCAAAGGGATATTTTGCTCTTGCCTGTCCCATATTAATGATCATTCTGTATTTATCAATAAAATTAATCCTGTTGAACTGGTAACTTGACCTTGTTTTTCTGTAAAAAGCATACTGCCAGTCGATCTTATGTTTGATATTTTCAAAAACAGAAAAATATTCTTTTTCTCTCAAATCGGATGAAACTCTTATTCCTGTTTCAAGAAAATAATCCTCAAACAGATCTTTTACTCTTGTTTTGAGCAATAAACTTGTTGGTTGACCAAAAGGACTATTTTCGTCACCGGTATATGCTTCCATTCCGTCAAATAAAGGTTCATTATCTATTTTTGTTATCAGATCGGTAAAAGAAAATCTTAATCTTGATGCTACCGCCCGTGATGAATTAAATTTTTCAAATTTGAATTTATGATTTTGCCCAATACCGGAAGTATCACCGTATATCGAATAATCTTCAGGAGAAGTTTTGATATCATCAAATTCCGACTGGAATAAAAGACCGGAATCGATTTCAAAGACATCGTAGTTTACAGCATGTTTATTTTGAAGACCTATTTCACTATCCGCTATTTGATCCGTTTCCTTCAAAAATGATATAAGAGGGTTATGCTTAATATCGGTCTCTGCTTTTTCCAATATCAAATGATAATCACAAAGCACTCTGTAGCTGTATAGAATATAATTATTTTGTGTGCTGAAAGGAAATATATTTCCGGGTGCATCAGTGATAAATTCAGCCTTGTGGGTATTGATGTTTTCCGATTTTATATTAACGATTCCGGTTTCATCAGTTGTATAATACAATTGGTCATTATGCAAAAAACCATTTCTTTCATTTATATCAGGAGTATTTGTGAGTCTTGATATTTTATTGTTTTCCAGATCCAAAAAGAAAAGATCAAATGTTCCGAAAGGAGGAACTGTATCTAAATATTGTATTTCTGAAGAAGTATCCCTTCTGTTTGAAGAAAATAATATTCCTTTTTGACCATCTTTTGTGACAAGTGTTGCATCCAGATTGTCCCAAAAGTCATGAGTTAATCTTTTGCTTTGCCTTGTTTTTATTTTATAACTGTAAATATCGGGATAACCATCCGTGTTGCCATTCAAAATCAGTTCTTCAGTATCCAAAATATCCATACTGTAGATGCGATTATATTCGGGAGCCAGTATTTGTTCAAAATATTCAAAAGTATTGATATTGACGATTCTTAAGTATAAATCACCTTTTTTTTCAAAAATCATATATAATTTATCACTGTTTTTATCAAAACGACAAACCGGATAGTTATAATCGGTTTCCTGAAATGCATTGATATATCCCAGTTTTAATATTTTTTTCTTTCTGTGCTTTTCGATATCATAGATATACAGGTCAATCTTGCCTGCATTGTTGGTAGCATAGGTGAGATATTTGTTATTTGGGCTCAATGATAAAGAAGTAAACGGGTATTGGGATTTAAGAGAAAATGGCTGTTCCGGCTTATCTGATCTTTCATTCCGATTAAGATATTTTTGATAAATATTTGAATAATATGCTTTCCATTCAGCAAACAATTCGTCCATTGTCCTGTCTGTAACAGGTAAAACGGATGCTTCTATATCCCTTGAAATTCTTATCAAGTAAAAAATATCAGATATCTTATCTGTTCCATATTTCCGGGAAAGAAAGTAAAAGAATGATTTACCTGCCAATTCCGGAATATTTTCACTTAATTTTGGAAAAGTTATTTTACTGTTTTTTTTATTCAAAAATATATTCCTCAAGTTTTCATCATCCTCAATAGTCCATTTATCGGTAAGGAAATCAATGATCCCTTTTGTAAACCATTCGGAAAAATCAGAATAAACAAGTTTTTTATAAATATTTTCAAATGTCAGATCCGAAAACATATTTTTAAGAAATACTTCTGCCGTCCCTTTCCTGATCTGTTTTAGCAGGTTGTTGTGATCTCCATTGAAATACACTATGACCCTGTTATTATAAAATTTTGTTACACCCGGACCGGAAAATTTATTCTCATCATCCTTGATTCCAAGATTGCTTTGCCTGAAATCAGATACATTTGAATAAATGATAACCTGGATCTTTTTATTTATTTTAAAATCAAGTGTCTTTTCAATGTCATCATAGGAAATCTGAGAGAGCAAAATAGCTGTTTTAGCAATATTTCTTTCTTTTCCGTACCAATATATTATATAATGATCATTTTCATACATCCACCAATCATTGAAAACCTCATGATATTGAACACGGTTTTTACCGAATTTTGTATTGATGGTTTGTGCATTTATCGTATTGAAAATAAAAAAAAGAGCATAGAATACCAATGATAAAGTAAATATAATATTTTTTCTTTTGTATGACATCCTGTAATTTTAATTCTGAAGCAGCGTATAAAAATAAACGTAACTATTCAGGTAGGGTGCTTTTGAGATGAAAAAATTCAATTTTTTTGCCAGATGAAGCTCATTTTTTGAAGGCATAGTGGAGCTACGTCAAAAAAAATAGCTGAAATATGGCTAAAAAAGAGATTTTTTCAATCAAAATGATTCTACCTGAGTAGTTACAAATAAACAACGTTTTTTCAAATATAAATATTTCTATTGAATAATTAAAAAGAAATGTCATAAATTGCTAAATTTGACAATAAATAAACTCAGAGAGGCGATCTCGCTGCAGCGGGATGGTAGAAAGAAGTAGTAAAAAATGATAGTAGTATGAAAATAGGAATGCAGGGAGAGGTGGTTTTTTAATTTGTTGTGATTGAATTAAAAATGATTCTTGATTATTTCAGGAGGTATTTGAAAGAAGTACAATATTAATTTTGAATTTTATGAATAAAAAATGATTAACCATA
Organism: Saprospiraceae bacterium; assembly: GCA_027031145.1. Classification (GTDB taxonomy): domain Bacteria; phylum Bacteroidota; class Bacteroidia; order Chitinophagales; family Saprospiraceae; genus JADJGA01. The sequence continues at coordinate 5,453 of JALVEG010000335.1, forward strand.
ATGTCGTCCCGCTGGGACTTATTCATTCTTCGTCAATGAATGCTACCATCCTGCTGTACAGCAGGATCGCCCATACAGGGCTTTTTAAGCAGGTGATTTACAAAAAGCCTGATTAAAGACGGCATTAGGGTAGAAAGAATAGTATAAAAAACTAAAAGAGCCTCAGAGAGGCGGAATTATGGTAGAAGAAGAAGCACAAGAAACAATAAGAGCCTCAGAGAGGCGACATTATGGTAGAATAAATAGCATAAGAAACAATTAGAGCCCTGTAAGGGCGACATTATGGTAGAATAAATAGCATAAGAAACAATTAGAGCCCTGTAAGGGCGACATTATGGTAGATACAAAATACAAAAAACATTAAAATCCCGTTAGGGATGATATGATAAAATAAAAAACTAAATCAATGGCAAACACTTATACACAAATAAATATTCATGCAATATTTTCTGTTAAAGGAAGAGAAAATATTATAACTAATAATTTCAGGGAAGACCTGTTCAAATATATTTCCGGAATATTGAAAAATCAAAAACAATTTTCTTTAGCTGTAAATGGATATAAAGATCATGTACATATATTTTTTGAATTAAATCCTACATTTGCATTATCTGACATAATTGGAATTGTAAAAGCAAATTCATCGAAATGGATAAATAACAATAAATTTGTACCTGGTCATTTTGAATGGCAATCCGGTTACGGTGCTTTTTCTTATTCCAAATCCCAAAGAAATAGCGTAATAAATTACATAAAAAATCAGGAAAAACATCATAAGGAAAAAAGTTTTAAAGAAGAATATTTAGGATTATTAAAAAAATTTGATATTCAATTTAAGGATGAATATGTTTTTGAATTTTATGACTAAAAAATGATTAACCATAATGTCGTCCCGCTGGGACTTATTCATTCTTCGTCAATGAATGCTACCATAATTTCGCCCTTACAGGGCTCTTTTAGCAGATGATTTACAATAAGCCTCAGAGAGGCGACATTATGGTAGTAGAAATAATACAAAAACCATTAAAAGCCCCGTTAGGGGCGACATTATGGCAGCAATAAGAAATTGAAACATTAAAAGCCCTGTAGGGGCGACATTATGGTAGTAGAAATAATACAAAAACCATTAAAAGCCCCGTTAGGGGCGACATTATGGCAGCAATAAGAAATTGAAACATTAAAAGCCCTGTAGGGGCGACATTATGGTAGTAGAAAAAAGGAATAAAAAACATTAAAAGCCCTGTAAGGGCGACATTATGGTAGAAAGATTGTATTGCCTTTGTGTTTTGGCGGGATTTTTGCTCAAACAAAGCAAAAATCATGACAAAACCGGAAAATTTGACAATAAATATAAATTTAAAACCAATGAAAAATTTTTTACTTTTCTTCTTTTTAATCTATGCACTCAATAGCAGTGCCCAATTTTTCGAATCTACCGGAACTATTCCTCCGGGTATCAAATGGAAACAAATAAATACAGATACTGTCAGGGTGGTCTTTCCAAATGGGCTTGAGTCAAAAGCACAAAGGCTGACAAATCTTATACATTATTTGGCAAAAAATAACAAAACATCTATTGGGGAAAAACAAGAAAAAATAGATATTTTTTTGATTAATACCGGTTCTGGTTCTAATGGATTTGTGCGTCCGGCACCTTATCATTCCAAATTTTATACCATGCCCCCACAATATCCTTTTGCCGGTACTGTCGATTGGTTGGACTTATTGGGAATACATGAGTATCGACATGTGATGCAAATGAATAATTCCAAGCAAGGAATTACCGGACTGGCAAAATACTTTTTTGGAGACTTTGCATGGAGCATTGGTATGTTTGGTGCTGTACCCAACTGGTTTTGGGAAGGAGATGCAGTACAACAAGAGACAGCACTGAGTCATTCAGGAAGAGGAAGACTGCCATTGTTCAAAGATAGATTTCTGTCGATAATGGACCTGAAAAAACCATTTGGATATGAAAAAATGCGATGTGGATCCTTTCGCAACTATGTTCCCGATCATTATGCACTTGGCTATCAGATGGTAAATTATGGCAGAAAAGAGTTTGGTAATGATCTTTGGAAAAAAGTTTTTTCCGATGCAGTATCTTATAAATCGATTTTATGGCCTTTTTCTCATGCTTTAAAGAAACAAACAGGTTTTTCCACAAAAAAAATGTATTCCGAAATTGTTAATTCATACAAAAACAATGAAGAGAATACGCCATTTTTTATTGCTTTTGCGCCTGATAAATACAAAAGTGATATTGAGAAAAATAACCCCGGATTTTATTACGGACCGCATTTTATTTCAAATAATAAGATCATTGCTATCAAAAGTAGTTTTGATCGCGCATCAAAATTTGTAGAAATAGATATTAAAAACAAGGAAGAAAAAGATATCTATCCTGTAAGTTACAATTTCGGCAATTTTGATACCGATGGCAAAAAAATAGTATGGAATGAAATAAATGCCGACCCGAGATGGGCTTATGTCAGTTACTCCAATATTTACAGTTATGATATCAAAACTAAAACCGTGGATAAACTTACTTCCGGAAATAGATATTTCTCCCCTTCCATTTCTCCCGATGGAGACAGTATCTGTGTATTTGAAGCCGATGAAAATTTAAATTACAAATTATTGATCCTTGATAGTAAATCAGGGAAAAAAATCAAAGAATTAGACAATCCCCATAACTATTATTACAGTTATCCGGATTGGGTTGATGCTACACATATTGTTTCTATTGCCACTCATGATAACAAAAATGCTATTGTTAAAATAAATATTGATAATAGTGATATTTCCGAATTGATACCATTTACATATACAACAATTCAGGATCTAAGATATAATGATAATAAAGTTTTCTTTTCTGCTCCTGACCTGGTTTTTAGCGACAAACAAACTTTGTATTATTATAATATAAAAAATAGCAAAATTTATAAATTCAATCAACAAGGTGATTATGCTGTTTTCAGTCCTGATCTTGCTGATGACGGTAATTTGGCTTATTGTGATCTTAAATTTGATAATACCGTTTTGAAAGTAAAGGAAGCTGAAGTTGTTTTTGACAATCTTGGTTCAGATAACTTAGACAGAAATTATGAAATAGAAGATGAAAAAATATTAAAGGCAGAAGGAGGTTCGATCCTGGAAAAAGTGCCGGCAAAAAAATATAAGGTTGAAAAATATAGTCCTGCAAAACATCTGATCAATTTTCACTCATGGTATCCATTGAGCAGTGATACTGAATATTCAGCTGTTTTCCAGTCCAATGATAAATTGGATAAACTTTCATTGAGACTGGTTCCTGCTTATAATATCAATGAAAAATCATTTGCTATGGGTACATATATAGATTATGGTGGATGGTATCCTGTGTTTTCATTGGGATTTGTTCCTAAATTCAATATGCATCATATCATTAATGGACAGAAGTATATAAGTAATTATAATCAGATAAAAGCAGCGGTTTCATTACCTTTAAGCTATACCAGGTTGAATTATGTTAAAAAGATCAATGCAAAACTTGTTTATAACGCTTCGCATTATTGGCATTCCAATAATACCGAACTCAATAATAATTTGGATCAATATTTAAATCTTGATTTCTTTTATTCCAATCATAAAAAAAGCTCATACAGGTCATTTTATCCTGATTTCGGTTATGATCTTAATGTTACTTTTGGAGATATCAATTTCGATTCCGGGCTCAATAGCATTGTAGGATATACAAAGGTCTTTTTACCGGGAATTTTTGACAATCACAGTTTAAGATTAAGATATAATTTTTTGACTTATGTAGGAGAAGTTAGAAGATCTGCTGATATTTCCAATTTTTATTTTGCCAGGGGTTATAATCTGTATGGTGTTGAAAACATGGTAAACGGTTTGAAAATAAATTATTCATTTCCGCTAATATATCCTGATCTGGTATTAGGCAAGTTTGTTTTTGTCAAGAGAATCAGGGCAAATCTGTATTTTGATATTGACAGGATTGAATACAAAATACATGGTCCTGAATATAAAAGATCTGCCGGGATCGAATTTTTATTTGATAATGTATATTTCAGAACAGGGACAATGCCTCTTGGTTTTGGAATAAATTATTTGTTTGATCATGACAGTAAAGAATATCCGGTCAATGTCAGATTTATTATGGATTTTTAACTATGAAGTTTGTTAAATATAATTATAAATATTAATTTTGCGCGAATTACTCAGTCAGATGGTTTTATCTGAGTAGTTATATGTTGCGAAACATTTTCGGGATGTAGCTCAGCCCGGTTAGAGTACACGTCTGGGGGGCGTGGGGTCGGAGGTTCAAATCCTCTCATCCCGACAAGCACTTTTTCGATTTACGAAGTAAATCTTAAACACAAAACCCTAAATTAATTAAAATTTTATTTTAAAATTAATTTAGGGTTTTGTGTTTTCTTTGCGATAGCAAAGAGAAAAAGTATTTCCAGCGCAGGTATGAGAAAGGATTCATCGCAGATAAATCCTCTTAATTAATACAGAGTTTTGTGTTTTCTTTGCGGTAGCAAAGAGAAAAAGTATTTCCAGCGTAGGTATGAGAAAGGATTCATCGCAGATAAATCCTCTTAATTAATACAGAGTTTTGTGTTTTCTTTGCGAGAGCAAAGAGAAAAAGTATTTCCA
>JALVEG010000336.1 GCA_027031145.1 Saprospiraceae bacterium
ATTACCCGGCACTAAAACAATAACCGGTTTAGCTGAAATTGATTGTTATAGCAATATTAATGGTCTAAACGAATTGGATTTTGACATTACATCATCGCTGAGTATCAAAAAGATTGTTTTAGACGGGAAAACACTGTCTTTTGATCATAAATCGGATATTTTAAAGATATTTTTAAATCGGAATTTTAATATTGGAGAAAAAATATCTTTTTCCATTGAATATTCGGGACAACCCGGTTCAACTTTTCATTTTGATACTAAATACAGTTTACCAATGATATGGACTTTAAGTGAACCGTATGGTTCCAAAGATTGGTGGCCCTGTAAAAACCTTCCTGAAGACAAATTGGATTCCATTGATATCATAGTTTCCGTACCTAAAAATTTAATTGTTGCTTCCAATGGTCTTCTTTATTCAACAGATACCATTGAAAATAAGATCCAATATTATTGGAAAGAAAGGTATCCTATTTCATCATATCTGGTTTCCCTCGCTATTTATCCGTATAAAATCAAAACAGATTATTATTATTACGATAATAAAAAAATGCCAGTTGTAAGTTATATTTTTGCTTCGGATTATGAATCCGACAAAGATAAATACAATGTAGTACCTGTAATGTTGGAAGTGTTGTCTTCTTATTATGGACAATATCCATTTATAAAAGAAAAATACGGGAATGCTCAATTTTTGTGGGGAGGAGGCATGGAACACCAGACATTAACCAGTGTTTTAGGTCCCTATGAATATCTTTTGGTGCATGAACTGGGACATCAATGGTGGGGTGATATGATCACCTGCAGGGATTTTCATCATATATGGCTAAATGAAGGGTTTGCTACTTATACAGAGGCTTTATGGGAAGAATATAAAACGGGTATATCGGGATTGCATAGTTATATGGATAAAAAAAAATATCTTGGTCATGGTACGATCTATGTTGATGATATTTCAGAATCCGGAAGAATATTTAGCGGAGCACTTAGTTACAACAAAGCTTCATGGGTCTTGCATATGTTAAGACATGTTGTGGGAGACAGTACTTTTTTCGATATATTACACCAATATGCTCAAAGTGATAAAAAATTTAATGTAGCAACAACAGAAGATTTTGCAAAGATTTGTGAGAATGTATCCGGTATGGATCTTGACCGGTTTTTCAATCAATGGATCTATGGAGATTTTCATCCTGTTTATCTGTATGACTGGAGTTATCGGGAAAATCAGGGAGAATATATTGTTGATCTTTCAATAGAGCAGTTTCAGCTTCAAAATATCTTTTCAATGCCGATAGATATATCAATTGAGACAGAATCCGGAAAAGAAACTTTTGTTATCCAAAATGATAATAAACTTCAGAATTATAGTTTTAATGTAAAAAACAAACCTCTTTCGGTTAAACTGGATGAAAATGATTGGATTTTAAAAGAAGTGAAAGAAGGGATAGATATGGTTAATCATGATAATAATGAAATGTTGCTTTCTGTTTCTTCTATCGGTTCATTTGGTTATTATACTCCTGATGGTTTTGGAAATGGTTTGATTTTTCCGGTAGATGGAGATGACAGATTGTTTTATGGTAGTTTAATTTTCGGAAATAGCCCTGAATATATTGTTGACAATTCTGAAAAAGGCAATATTCTGGACTTTCAAAAAAAAGAAAATTCAAGTATTTCCATTTACAAAACCAATATTTCCAATCTTGATATAAACACCGTCTATACAGACAAAAATCATCCTGAAAGCAAAGGTATTGAGATAAATCAAACCAGTTATTCCTGGTCATTGGCTCCATTTCGCAATTTTATTATTGTAAAATATGATATTAAAAATAATAACGATGAAGCTTTGGATAGTTTTTATATCGGTCAAATTATGGATTTTGATATAAATGATTATCTGGAAAACTATATTAATAAAGATGAAAGCAGGCGAATGATCTATCAATCTTCCGAAAATATTTTTACAGGGATAAAATTTCTAAACGGGAACAACAAAGATCTTGTATATTCCGGAATATTGAATGCCATTGATTATTTCGATGAAAATAAAAAATACGATTATCTTACCGGTAATAAAAATGAATTCAAAACCGATAAAAAAGGAGACTGGACATCCCTCCTTTCATCCGGACCTTATACGATATCCTCCGGTGACAGTTTGTCTTTTTCCTTTGCTATTATTGGAGGAATAAGTAAATCCGATCTGTCCGAAAGTGCAGATTATGCCCAATCATTGTTTGATCACTATCTTACAAACAACAATGATATTTATTCAGATGAAACAAATATTGTAGTAATATTGTATCCTAATCCCGTTAATGATAAGATTTATATCGAAATCAATTCTTCAAGATTGCAACACTCAAAAATTTCTTTTTACGATATAAATGGTAAAGAATTGTTTAAAGAAAAGAAACTGTTGACTAAAGGAAATAATACATTTCTTATCTATGAAAAATGGCAACCGGGAGTATATTTTTATAAATTAGAAACAGATAAAAAAGTTTTAACGGGGAAGATAATTAAAACATTCATTCCCAAATAAATTTTAGAGCTAATCTAATGAGATGGTAGTTTTTAGAGGAAAATTTAGGACTCAAAAGAACGACTGGAAGGAGGGGTTTTGAAGCCGGACAGGAAAATGGGAAGGTGTTTTTATGTTTTGTATTTGGAGGTTGGTGTTTTGAAGCGTGTGGCTTGGACTGTCAAATTTATTTGACAGAGAAGATTTGGGATGTTTTGAAGTTCTAATGTTTGATTGTTTTTTTTTGCGCAGTGCACTAGTGAAATATTTTTAGATTTCACAGGGTAAACCGCAAAAGCACTTCGCTCCCCCTTGTAGTTTTTCTTTCACTGCGTTGCAGAAAAAATATTGGGATGTAACCCCCCACTACTTTTCGGAATGGGATAAATGCGGTTGGCGGCAACTCCCAAAAAGACAAAAAAAGCTTTTCCCAAAGCGAGATAAGACTGCCACGCTGCGCTCGCAGAATCCTGTTTCAAAATTACCAGCGTCCTTTTTGTTTTGGTTTCAAAATTACCGCAATCCTTTTTTATAATTAAAATTTTTAGTCTGATAATTTGGTTTAACCGAAATCATCAAAGAATATCTGTTCTTTTGGAACTCCCAGTTCATCCAGTGTTTTCATAATAGATGCTGCCATTGCAGGAGGTCCGCAATAGTAATATTCACATTCTTCGGGTTCCGGATGATCTTTAAGATATTGCTCATAAAGTACATTCATAATATATCCTTTAAATCCATCTCCCGGTGCATCGATATTTTCCTTCACTTTCCAGTTGTCTTCAGGTAATGGATTATCAAGAGCCACATAAAATTTGAAATTGTCAAATTCTTTTTCTATTTCCCTGAAGTCTTCGATATAAAATAACTCCCTTCTGGTTCTTCCTCCATACCAATAAGATACTTTGCGATGTCTCCATTTCAAAGTATGGAAAATATGGAATATATGTGAACGCAATGGTGCCATACCGGCTCCACCACCTATATAGATCATTTCCCTGTTGGAATCTTCTTTGATAAAGAATTCTCCGTAAGGTCCTGAAATCACAACTTTATCTCCCGGTTTTTGATCGAATACATAAGAAGAACACACCCCCGGATTTACATCCATCCAATTATTTTTTTCCCTGTCCCAGGGGGGGGCAGCAATTCTGATATTGAGCATAACAATATCTCCTTCTGCAGGATGGTTAGCCATTGAATAAGCCCTGAATTGAGGTTCTTCATTTACCATTTTCAAATCCCACATTTTATATTGATCCCATTCTGATTTAAATTCATCGGGACGTTTGTGATATTTTGGATGTGCAGTGATATCAAAATCTTTAAAATAGACAGTGATAGGAGCGGGAACATCTATTTGCACATATCCACCTGCTTTAAAATCCAAATGTTCACCTTCGGGGAGTTTAACTATAAACTCTTTGATAAATGAAGCAACATTATAATTGGATATAACTTCGCATTCCATTTTCTTGATACCGAAGATCTCTTCAGGTATTTTGATCTTCATATCATTTCGAACCTTTACCTGACAAGCAAGTCTTACTCCTTCTTCAACTTCTTTTCTGTTGAGATGATTGAGTTCTGTTGGTAATACATCACCACCACCATCACTTACCACACATTTACACATTGCACATGTACCGCCACCACCACAGGCACTGGGTAAAAATATATTGTTCTCAGACAACGTTGTTAAAAGTGATGACCCCGGATCTACTTCGATGGGTTCATCTTCTTTTCCGTTGATCACCAGCTTAACTTTTCCCTGAGGTAAAAGTTTTTTTCTTGCATAAATAAGCATTAATGCAAGAAGTAAAATAATTATGACAAAAACCAATACGGATGCCAGTATAAAATTATAATCAATTGTTAAGTTCATTATAAGTTAAATTTTATTTTCCACTAAAAAAGATCGCAGGATCAATTCCCATCATTCCCATAAATGCCATTCCCATCAATCCGGTAATAATAAAAGCAATTCCAAGTCCTCTTAAAGGTGCCGGAATATCTGAATATTTGAGTTTTTCCCTGATAGCAGCCATAGCTACAATAGCTAAAAACCAACCAAAACCTCCTCCGAGGCCAAAAGCTACACTTTCCGAGAAATCATATTCTCTCGAGATCATAAATAATGAAGCTCCAAGGATAGCACAGTTAACAGTAATAAGAGGAAGAAAGATTCCCAATGAATTGTACAATGCCGGTGAAACTTTTTCTACCACCATTTCCACAAGTTGTACCATTGACGCGATAACAGCAATAAAAAGTATAAACCTTAAAAATGTCAGATCCATGCCAAGGATCCCGTTTTCAGAAAGTAAATATCTGTTTATAAGCCAGTTGATAGGAACGGTTATTCCCAATACAAATATTACAGCCAATCCTAAACCTGAAGCGGTTTTTACTGTTTTCGATACGGCAAGATAAGAACACATTCCAAGAAAATATGAAAGGACAAGGTTTTCTACAAATGCCGATTTAATAAATATGTTTAAAAATTCTTCCATTTTTTATATGTTTTTTCTTTTATGAAATATCAACCAATTTAGGGTTCTTGCTTCTTTGATACCAAATAATCATACCCAAAATAAACAAAGCAGCAGCAGGTAAAACCATGAGATTGTTGTTTGTGTACCATCCAAACCATGAATTGGTAGTGGTATCAATCCAAAAATCCGAACCTGCTCCAATTATTTTCATTTCAATAGGAGTACCTGATAACAGAGTCCCTCTTCCAAATAATTCTCTGAAAAAGGAAATAATAATAAGAATAATACCATAACCCAGTCCATTACCAATACCATCCAGGAAAGATTGCCATGGTGGATTTGCCATAGCAAAAGCTTCCAGTCTTCCCATAACAATACAGTTGGTTATTATCAATCCGATAAATACTGACAATTGCTTGTAAACTGGATAGCTGTATGCCTTAAGTGTTAATTCCACAATAGTTACCAAAAAAGCTATCACTACTAATTGTACTATCATCCTCACCTGTTTGGGAATATAATTTCTCATCAGTGAAATAGCAAGATTTGAAAATGCTATTACAAAAGTTACGGCAATAGCCATTACTATTGAAGGCAATAACATAGAAGTAACAGCCAATGCCGAACATATACCCAGTACCTGAACCGTTACCGGATTATTATCGTTTAAAGGGTCAAAAAGCAATCTTTTTTCTTTTTTTGTCATTGGAAAAAGTGCCTTTTTACTTTCTTTCATTTCTGACATTTTATTTTTGTTTTAGTTTTTTCAAATAATTATTATAATTTTCCAGACTGTGCAACAACATATCGGTAATACCATTTGAAGTCAGTGTTGCACCCGATATCGCATCAACATCATGATCGGGATCTACAGCACCGCCTTTTCTTACGTTGATCGAAACCAGTTTTCCTGTTTTATCATATATTTTTTTACCTTTGAATTGAACGGGGAATTTAGGATTATCTTTCATTTCAGCACCCATTCCCGGCGTTTCTCCTTTGTGATCAAAACTTGCACCTACGACGGTATTCAGATCTGAACTTAAGGCAAGATAACCGCTTATTTCATCCCAAAGTCCTTTACCGAATAATTTTAGGATATAAATTTTATTTCCATCCTTGCTTTTATAGATATACACAGGCAACATTCTTTGATCAAAAGTTCTTTTCATCTCTGTTTTCAAATCTATATTTTCAGCTTTACCTCCTTTGTATCCGTGTTTTTCAACTTCTTCAGGACTTAATATATTTCCTTTGGTATCCACAACAACCTGCTCTATATTTTTTGTGAAAAAGTCTATGATGTCTTTATCTTTCATTGTAGAAATGTCAATTCCGGCTTTATCCTGTATTGCACCAAGCATTGCTCTTTTTTCAAACAATAATTCATTTTGCTTGTGCTTTTCTTTTAGACCTGTGTACATCAGTGATAAAACCAGTGCCACGATAGCTGTTAAAAGAGCAGTAAATCCTATTATATACTTTGAACTATTCACTTTTTAAACGTTTTTTAATGTGATTTGAAATAATATAATGATCGATCAATGGAGCAAATGAATTCATAAACAATATTGCCAACATCCATCCTTCGGGATAAGCCGGGTTTATGACCCGTATCAACATCCCCAAGACACCTATCAGGAAACCATATATCCATTTTCCCTTGAAAGTGCTGGCAGCAGTAACCGGATCGGTTGCCATAAAAATAATTGCTAATAATGCTCCTCCTAGATAAAACTGATAATACCATGGAATTGTCATCAAAGGTGTTGCTCCCCATAAATTGAATAATAATCCACTGAAGATAATACCTATAACTGCACTTATAGTGATCCTCCAATCAGCTATACCTGTCAATAAGATCAATAAGCCGCCTAATATCAATAAAGGTTTGGAAGTTTCACCTATTGATCCGGGAATTGTTCCCCACAAAAGATCATGAGTTGAAAAAGCCTGAGTTACAGCATCCCAACCACCATCTTTTGCAATTGCAAGTGGAGTTGCTCCGCTGAACCCGTCAACAATAGCCATGTGGGAATCAAATTTGTCAAGACCGAACCAATCAAAAATAGTATTGAAAAAACCGGAATGCCACCATCCGTAATCAGGATGAATTCCCGCTATGATATTATCAAATCCACTCACCCAAACATTGTCTCCCGATATGGAAAGAGGATATGCAAAAAATATGAAGACTCTGGCTAATAATGCAACATTCCAAATATTCATTCCTGTACCTCCAAATACTTCTTTTCCTAAAACTACGGCAAAAGTTACCGCTATAACCAATATCCATAATGGAATATCTGGAGGCATTAATAACGGGATTAAAAATCCAGATACAAAAAAGCCTTCTTCAACTCCTTTTTTCTTTTTTGATGCAAAATATATCTCCCATCCTAAACCGACTACCATTGTCACTACAAGTATTGGTACTAACTTGATAAGTCCGTGGGCAAATTTCAAATTCCATCCTTCCCAAAATCCGGTATATTGTCCCAAAGCCAGAAAATGCTGATGTCCGATATTGTAAATGCCAAATATATAGGCGGGAACAAGTCCTAAAACAACAAAGATCATTAACCTTTTGAGATCCATTTTATCTTTAATATGTGTTCCTGTACCTGAAGTTTCCACATCCGGAACAAATAAAAAAGTAAAAATACTTTCCCACAGAGAAAACCAAAAAGGATTTTTTGTTTTATCCGGTTCTATTTTTTTAAAATACTTTAATAATCGTTTCATGTATATTTGTTAATTTTTATTTGGTTTTTTAATCTGATATGATTATTTTCTCTTATCTAAAATTAAAATCTAATATTTCTTTTTACCCTTGTTCAATCATCATGCGGTGTCCATCTCTTAAAATTGCTTGGAATTCCTGTTTTGAAGGACAAATAAATTCACAAAGCGCGATATCTTCTTCCGCTACTTCATTTATTCCCAAACCTTCCATTCTTTCAATATCCCCTGCTAATATCGCCTTCATCAAATGAACGGGATAAATATCCATCGGTAAAACTTCTTTGTAGATTCCCGTAGCCACAAAAGCTCTTTCCTGACCATGTGTATTGGTGTCAACACTATATGTCTTTCCTGGATTAATCCATCTGCTTAAGAAAGTTTTTGAAAAAGTAGGACGTGATTTTTGGGGTATAAACCAGCCGAAAGATTCAAAATAATTACCTTTTGGAATAACAGAGATCAAATAATCAAAAGCATTTACGAATTCGCCATATTCTTTGGTTTCACCGGTAAGAACATTTCCGGAAATTACTCTGCATTTGGTATCTTTTAAACAAACCCTTACCGATTCGGCGATATCTGCACCCAGGTAAGTGTTTATATATCCTGGAGTTTCAACATCTTCACCAACAATTGCGATTATTCTTGAAGCGTCGTAGATATTGTTCAAAAACAAGTTTCCGATTGTCAATACTTCCTGGATACCTAATGTCCATACTTTATTAGTACCTCTGATCGGAGCGAGATGATGAATTTGAATTCCAACATTTCCCGAAGGATGAGGTCCTTTGAAATAAGTTTTTTCTACGCCATTAGCTTTGGTAAAAACATCTGAAGGAGCTTCTTTTCTATTTGCATCCAATCCTAAAAATACTTTTCCTTCGGTAAGTTTTGTTAAAACATCAAGACCTTTTTGAAAAATATCTTCTTTTCCCTTGATAATAAAATTGTAATCGGGAGCTAAAGGTGCTGTATCAAATGTTGAAATAAAAATGTTTTTTGGAATATCATTTTTATCCGGTACCAAATCATAAGGTCTTTGCTTTATCAAAGGCCAAACACCGGATTCCAGCATAAAATCTACCAGGTCTTCACGGGAAACACTATTTAAATCAGGAGAGTCAAATTTTTTGTATTCCATTTTTTCTCCTTTAGTAACAACTATTTCCTTGATAGATCTTCTTAATCCTCTATTAATTGCTTTAACCGTTCCGCTGACAGGAGAAACAAATTTCAGTTCCGGTCTCTTTTTATCATAAAACAACAAATCTCCTGCTTTTACTTTGTCACCGGAATTTACAACAACTTTAGGAATAGGAACTACACCTCTAAAATTACCGGGTTGGACAGCAAAGTTTTCAATTATTGCTTCTTCAATAAATGTTTCGTTAGCCTTCCCTTTAATGTTGATATTAAACCCTCTTTTTAAAAATATAATTTTGTTTGACCCCACATATGTGGGTTTTTTGTTGGCTCCTAACATAATTAAATTTATATTATTTTTTATTTAAAGTTTATAAACTCTTTAATTTTAGGCAAATATACAGCCCAACTTCAATAATATTCAGTTTTTTGTCTATTATTTTTATATATTATCATAAAAACATATAATTTATTATTATTAAAAATTAAATAATTTATAATTTGGATATTGATTATTTTTATATTTTTGCATAGTTATGATTTTTCCAATAGGTGATGATCAAATAAAAGGAGGGTACAAACCAATTTTCAGCTATATGTTTATAGGTCTGAATATTTTACTGTTTTTATATGAAATGTTTCTTCAATCAAATGGACAATTAACAGGATTTATACAACATTTCGGAGCGATACCTGTAAATATTCTCAATGGAGAAGATTATTATACCCTGTTTACAAATATGTTTTTGCATGGTGGTTGGATGCATCTGATCGGCAATATGCTTTTTTTATGGATCTTTGCAGATAATATCGAAGCTTCGATAGGAAATGTTAAGTTTTTGCTTTTTTATCTTGCCGGTGGTATTGCCGCTTCTTTGATACATGTAGCATTAAATACACATAGTCAGATTCCGAGCATAGGAGCCAGTGGAGCTATATCTGCTGTTATGGGTTCATATTTGATCATGTTTCCCAAATCACGGGTAAAAGTGCTTGTGATTTATTTTTTTCAATCATTTTATTTATCTGCATTAATATTTTTAGGATTTTGGATAGCGTTTCAACTTTATAGTGGTATTTCTTCTATGGGAGGAGATCAAAATACCGGTGGAGTAGCGCATTGGGCACATATTGGGGGTTTTGCATTCGGATTGCTTTATGGTGTATATGCAAAGAAATATTTTGATAAAAAAGGACATTTG
>JALVEG010000337.1 GCA_027031145.1 Saprospiraceae bacterium
TTTAGGCCCAAAGGTTTTATTTGTCAATTCATCTAGTGTTGTAAGTTCCATTTTTATCCTTTGGTTTATTATTGAAATATAATCTTTTTATTTTTTCAGCTTTTTTAATTTCTTTCTTTGGTGTTTTATTTGATTTTTTATTTATTCCATGTGTACCAACTATTAATACTTTAGATTCAAAAGTTTTATCCCAAAATGCAAAAATCCTATAAAATTTATCTAAACCTCTTTCTTTAAATTCAAAAATACCATCAGAATCCTTTAATTTTTTAAACCACTCACCTTTATATCCATTTTTAACTTTATAAAAAGAAAACAAGAATTTTTTCTTAATTTTTTCAGGTAATTCTTGATGATAATCCTCCGCTTCTTTTAAAAATACAATTTCAATTGGTTTCTTCATTACTAATAAGTTAACGTTGCAAAGCTATAAAATGTTTCCTTATAAGTAGCTTTTTTCTATATTGTTTTTAAAATCTCAATCCCACTTCTCTTCCCGGCAAACTTTCTTTTTCCTGATTATCTGTCAAAATATTAGTGTGCTGCACAAGAAATAAAAGAACATATTCTAAACAGGTTCACCCTGTGAAATAAATTTTCAATTTAGGCAAAGCCTATTTCACGGGGTAAACTTTGGCGAGGAGCAAAAACCACGAATGTGGTTTAATTTGAATAGCCCCGTATGAAATGCGGGGTAAATTGTGAAAGGAAAATGAACGCCGGAGGTGTTCAACAAATCTAACAAACACCAAATTATTTCAACAGATGTTTTACATTCAACTCCTGCCGGAGTTGTATCCATCTTGTTCGGATACCACCGGTTTCACCGGCAGCTATTTATATTTATCCCCTTCGGGGAATCTTCGTTTTTCTCTTAAAATCAATAGATAGACAATTTTACCAGCTCCATATAAAATACGGGGCAAGCTATAAAAATTGTTTTAAATTTAATATCTTAATCCTGCTTCTCTTCCCGGCAAACTTTCTTTTCCCTGATTGTCTGTCAATGTGATAAAATAAAAATATAATCTGCCTTTTTTTACTTTTTTATCCATATAACTCTCGGTTGAAACCGGTAATTCTTTGATGACTTTGGGCTTTTTACCTCTTTGATACTTGACAATTTTGTAAGTTTTTATGTTTTTAATGGCGATTTTTGACGGTTTTATTTGTATTCCTTTATCTGTGGCAGTCAATACCAGATCAGGACCTGTTAATTGAGGTTTCTGTAGAATATTTATTCTGATAACAGAACCGGCACCTTCTCTAAACAAAAAATCAAGAGGACAAATCTTGTACTCATATTTACCCGGCTCTAATCCCTTGTCAACATATCTGTTCAGCACAAATAGACTGTCCGGTTTCAAGAGATTTTCCCATTCACCCGAATCTTTTTTTCTATATAATCTATATCCGATAATTTGTGGGATTTCATTTTTAATATCATCCCAAAACAGATGGATTTCATTATTATCATAAACTATATCTGACAATCCCGTTACGGGTACAAAGCGAATTTTGCTCATAGATTGTACTATTACCGGATGTGAAAAATCACTTTCCAAATGACTTGTATTCTCTGATTTTGCATAATACTCATACATAAAACCCCCTTCGAGACTTGTAGTATCAACAAAAATTGCCGTATCAGCTTTCAATTCAATCAAATCGGATATAAGTTGCGGTGCGAGATTAGTATTTTGCATTTTTCTATACACTCTGACTCCCCTTAAAAATCGTTCACCGGAACCTGAAAGTCTAAATCCTATACCTTTTTCGTTGTTAGAAAATGCATCGATATAAGGAGGTACAGGAGCTTGTTTTTCAAATCCGAAACCGTGAAATCTTACGGTTTTTACCCGTTGATTGCTAAATGTAAGCAAAGCACTCAATTGATAATAATATATTTTATCAGGTTCTACGGCAATGTCGGTAAAACTATTGGTTTGATTGGTAACTGTACTGATTTTTTTGTACTCACCGTTGAAATCATCACTTCTCAAGATATCGATTTCCTTAATATCATCGATGTTTTTTAATTCCCATTTCAAATTTATTTGCAGTCTATCATCACTACGTTTCGCCGATATATTTGAAAAATAATTAACAGCGGGTTTTATTTTTTGCAGGTAAGCTATTTCAGAAGGCTTTCCCTGATTGCCATAGTAATCGAAAGGTATAATAAAATACTGCTTAAATTTTGATTTTTTGATTTCCGTAAAATAATAAACAGTATCATTTACACTATAATGAGATATAGGAGTGTAGTCAAAAACAGCATTTTTATTATCGTAATGATACAACGCAACCCAATAAGGATTTTCACCGTTGACAGACCACCACTTGATATATTCAGTGGTATCTGTTCGCGAAAACAGGAGAACTTTTATCTGGGAGTAAGATGAAATACCCGGATAATTTTCGATCTCTGAAACCATTTGAGTATGACTGCCATCTGTTTTAAATTCAGTTACCCGGTATTGATACAGAACATGTTTATCGATATTTTGATCATAAAAAACATTTCCCATAGCCAAACGCAATGCCATCAGATTAATTTCTTTTGCTACCAATGTATCCCTGACGGTATTGGATTTAGATAGTTTTCCATATAAATCATCTATATTTACACTTGTATTGATATAAGGAAATAATTTTTTATAAATATTGTAATCGTGTTTGAAGTTTTCAATATTTACAGGAAATTTTATTTTTGCTATTGCTTGCCATTCACCAT
>JALVEG010000338.1 GCA_027031145.1 Saprospiraceae bacterium
TTACCAGTATTGACATCATTTATCACATTTTCTTCATCAATCTCTTTAAAATAATACATTCCAATATCAAATTTAGCCATAAGTATTCTTAAAACCGATGCATCAAGCCTGTCAGAAGATATTTCTTCGGACAAAACTGCTTTTTTCAATGCATTAAAACCTTTTTCTAAATTAACCGGCAATTCCAATACATCATTTCCGGCTTTGAATGCTTCTACTACTGCTTCAACAGGAGAAAAATAATTGGTAACTCCTCTCATATCCAGGGCATCTGTTACGACAAGACCATCATAATTTAAAGAATCCCTTAATATTCCCGTAACAGCATTAAAAGATAAGGAGGTTGGACGATTTTTTCTGTTATCTATTGAAGGAATATGCAAGTGAGCGGTCATAATACTTTTAACTCCCTGGTCTGCAAGCATTCTGAAGGGGAATAATTCGACATTCCACAATCTCTCTTTTGACAATTCCAAAACAGGCAAATCTTTATGAGAATCAACATCGGCAAAACCATGACCCGGAAAATGTTTTGCACAAGCAATAATATTTTGATTTTGAAGACCTTTTGTAAGTGCATAACCCTTGCTTGCAACATTTTTTTTATCTTCTCCGAAAGATCTGTCATTTATTATAGGATTTTCAGGATTATTATTGATATCCACTACCGGAGCATAATTGAAATTCACTCCAATACGTTTAAGTTGAGTTCCTATTTCTTGTCCCATTTTAAAAATCAATCTATTGTCCTGAATTGCTCCAAGTGTTAATTGTCGCGGAAAACTGATTCCATCTTTTAATCTCATTCCCAAGCCACATTCCGCATCAAGAGCTATAAAAAGAGGTATATCTGATATTTTTTGAAATCTATTGGTAAGTTCAACCTGTTTTTTTATATTTCCTTTGAAAAAAGCAATTCCTCCAACATGGAATTTCTTTATTTGAGATTCAACAAAATCAATATTTTTTTTATCCCAATTGGATTGTGCACGGATAATAAATAACTGCCCGATTTTTTCATCAAAAGTCATGTGCTTCAACCGGCTATAAGCCCAAGTTTCAGCTAAATCTGAAGGTGGAGTATGAGTAAGGTTTGCTTTTATAAAAAACATAACCATAATTAAAATCAGAAAGAATTTAAGATTTTTCATAAAAAATAATTTTATTTTTTATTAAATATTTCAGGATCTAATTTCCTTGCTTTTTCGTGATAATATTTTCCTTTTTCAGGATTTCCGGAATTAAAATATGCATTGCCGAGATTTTTATACGCTCCGGCATTATCCGGTTCCAGTTCAACAGCTTTTGAAAAATAATAAATCGCTTTTTCATTATTTCCTGAAACAGCATATGCAACACCAAGCAATCTAACCGTTTCATAATCATCCGTAGTCATCTTATATGCTTCATTCAGATATTTTATCGCATTGGAAAGGTCATTTTTCTTTTCACCATAATATTTTCCCGCATCTCTATAAGCAATAGCCAAATTTTTATTCGCATCTTCATAAGAAGGATCTAATTTCAATGCCTGTTTAAAATCCCTGATAGCATCCTCATAATTTCCTAAAAAGTAATTTGTATTACCGAGAATCAACCATGCATTTTTATAATTCGGGTGTATTTTTAAAGCTTTTTCAAGATATGTTTTTGCTTCTTTGAGCATTCTTTCCCTTTTTGATTTATTCTTTTCTTTATAAGCTGCATCAACCAGACTACCGGCAGCGGCATTAAGAGCTTTGGCACTGTTGTTTGAAATTTTCACATCTGTGGTAAAAAGCGTAAAATCATTTTTCCAAACGGCATTTCTTGATATGGTTTTTACACTATACAATAGAAGCACACAAACCAATAAAAAATAAGATAAATTACGTTTTTTATCGTAAATTAAATATAATAAATATCCAAATATCACGCTAAATCCTATCGATGGCATAAAGAGAAATCTCTCAGACATATTGGTACCGACAGGAAAGACGATATTGGATACAATTGATAATGTAATAAGATAAAATAATATACTGAAAGAGATAATTTTTTCTTTTATAAAATTCCTGATCACATAATAAAACATAGCTATGTAAATCAGTAAACTCAGTAATACTTTCCAATCAGTGAAATTCATAATCGGAATTTGTCTCGGATAATAATCATTGGTCAGCGGATGAGGAAAAACCAACAATTGAATATATTTTCCAAGAGTAAAAATGATCGTAGCTGCTTTTTCTCCAAATGAAAACGGCACATATTTACTGCCTTCTACTTTCACAAAAGGATTGTTCATCATTTCCATTGGAGCAGCGCCGAAATCTAAGCCCAAAACCACTATCCTGGCAACAAGAAATAAAATAGTCGCAATAAAAAAAGGACTTAATATCTTAAAATAGGACTTTTTATCATTGTAAAAAAACATGAAGAATATCAATGGAATTACCGCCAAAAAGGTAATAGAATTTTCTTTTGAAAACAATGCCAATAAAAACATTAGAAATGCATAAAACTGAAACTTTATTTGTTTGCTTTTAAACCATTTTATTGAAAATATCACCGCAAGCAAGCTAAAAAGCAAAGCAAATAACTCATCCCTTCCTTTTATATTTGCAACCACTTCCGTATGTATAGGGTGTGCAATAAAAATCAGAGATGTAAAAAACGGAACAAGATATTTCAGCTTATCATTTTCCACATTCATAAAAAGCAACAAAAGAAATTTATATAAAACTATTCCAAGCAATGCAAATAAAACAATATTGATAAGATGACTAACCGCCGGATTTTTTCCAAAAATCTGCCATTCTATTGCAAATGTAACAGGTGATAAGGGTCTATATCTACCGCCGGAGACCAATTTTGCTTTACCTTTCTTCTTGAAAAACCCGTAAAAAGTATCATTTGTAAGGAAACCCGGAATCCCTTTAAACCCCTGCTTTGTGAACATATTGTCAGTAATAACAATAGCATCATCCTGGGTATAATCATTCCTTAAAGTATTTGCATAAAGAACAAATGAAACAAGAAACACTATAAACAAATGAAACTTCTCATTGATAACCCAAGTTTTATCGTTGATGTTATTCAAATCTCTTTTTTTCGATTTGCGTTTCATTACTATATATAAAATATTTTTTAATAATAATTTACAAATATACAATTATTTTAATATATTGTAATATAATTTTAATTTTATTTATAAGAAAACAATATTTCGACTGCTCCCCCTTCATTCACATTTTTTGTGAAATAGACCTGCGGAAAGGATTTTAGGAGGTGATGTATTTCCATTTTCAAAGCTCCAGTTCCTTTTCCATGAATAATGGTAACCGAAAGCCTTTTACGTTTTATTGCTTCAGTGATATATTCTTTAGCTATTCTGATTTGATGATTTATGATCAATTGAGGAGGTTCATTTTTTATTATCAGATTCAATTTATCAATATGGAGATCCAAAATATCAGAAAAAGATTTGAATTTATTATTCAACAGTTTTTTTTCAACCTGTTCATCAGGAGGAAAGTGATCAAACTCATCTTCCTCAACAATTTCAATATCTTTTAAAGGAACCAATAAAATCTTATTAGCGGTTTTCACCTTAGCATTTCCATTGATCTCTCCTTCAAATTTACCGATTTTACCAGAGGAAATGATCTTAACCGTATCGCCTATCCAATAATCCGACATAAAAAAAGTTTTGTGCCTACAAAATTAAAAAAAGAAATGAAATAATGTCAAGGTATTCGGAAGATAAAAATTGCTTGCAAAATCAGTATTTAATTTCCAAATAAATTTAACTTTGTATTTTAATAAAAATGTGATGAAACTCAGTGTAGAAGATTTTTTAGAAAAAAGCAAAACAGTTCCTTTAATCGACGTAAGAACACCTGCGGAATATAATAAGGGGCACATCCCAGGTGCATATAACATTCCATTATTGAGTAATGAAGAAAGAGCGATAGTCGGTACCATGTACAAACAGGAAGGAAAAGAGCCCGCCTTTGAGAAAGCTCTTGAGTTTTCAGGTCCCAATATGGTGAGTTTTGTCAGGGAGGCAAAGAAAAAAGCTATTGACAATAAACTGATGGTTTATTGCTGGCGAGGTGGGATGAGAAGCGGTAGTATGGCATGGTTGTTCAATGCGGCAGGAATAGAATCACATACCCTGGATGGTGGTTACAAGGCATTTAGGAGGCATATCCACGCGGCTTTTGACACAACAAAAAAAATAATAGTTCTCGGCGGATACACAGGTAGTGGTAAAACCGAAATACTCAAAGAATTGAGCAAACAGGTTCAGGTAGTGGATCTCGAAGGATTTGCCCGTCACAAAGGAAGCGCATTTGGATTTATAGGCCAAAGTGAGCAACCCACTACTGAGCAATTTGAAAACAATCTTGGCACTGAATGGCTTAAATTGAATCCGGATAAAGATATTTGGCTTGAAGATGAAAGCCGGAATATAGGCAGGGTCTATTTGCCTGATAGTATTTATAATAAAATAAGAAATGCTCGTGTTATATTTATTGAGATCCCAAAGGATAAAAGAATCAAAAGACTGATAAAGGATTATGCAGGATATGATGATAAGCTATTGCAAAAAGCAATTGATAAAATAAAAAAAAGGATAGGAGGACATAGATATCAATTGGCAACTAAGGCACTGAAAAATAAAGACTATTGGGAAGTAGCAGATATAGCACTTAGCTATTATGACAAAGCATACCTGTTCGGACTTAATAAAAGAGAGAAAGAAAAGATATTCAAACTAAGAATAATTGATAATAATCCCGGCAAGGTATCAAAGATTATTTTAGACTATTACCAAAGTTTAAATATATTCTAAAAAATAAAAAAAACTCTTAACAATTTGTCATTATCAAAATTTTTATATAACTTTAGCATTGAAAATTACTATTATCTGATGTAAAAACGAAGCTATGGAATACAGGGTTAGAAATTTAGATATGCTGGAAAACAGCGAGAGCAGGAATTATCTTGAGAAGCATTTGGAAAAATTCATAAAAAAAATGAGTTTCATACCAAAAAAGTATCGCAAATCAAATGAGATAGAAGTAATTTTATCTGATAAAGATCATAAAATAAATATCTTGATTTCGGCAAATCTAAATACAGGTATTATTTCCCTGGAAAGATCCGGAGATACTATTGAAGAAATAGTTCCAAACATTTTTTACAATTTTACTGAAAAAGTAGCTGAAGAGATAAAAAATATTAGAACTAAATATGCGATTGACAAGAAAAATGAATTTTTCGAAAAACTCGCTTTAGATAAAGAAAACCTCAAAACCCTTAATGAGCAAGAAAAAGCAGAACTGTTCAAAACAATAATTCCCGTTTTCCTTCACGGTCTAAAAGGCTATATCAACAGAAGAATAATTTCAGCAAAACTGGCTGACCTAAAATCATTGAGCAATGTAGATCCCAAAGATGTAGTAAATGAGGTCGTATTGAGAGTTCATTCTATTTTCAATAAAGAAATAGAAAATATCAAAGACATCAATATTTGGTTGATAAAAGAGGCTGATAATGTTTTGAATGAGATATTGGATAAAAACAAAACAGAAAATGTAAGTTATGAAGAATTAGTAAACAATGAATTAGGGCAATTGGAAGAAAAATTTACTGTTGACGGTGGATTTGACCTTGTAATGACAGAAGAACTTGATGAGTACGATACTGATTTTGGTATCGAGGAAATAATTATATCATCAAAAGGCGAAAACGAGTTTATAGAAAAACTGGAAAAAGATAAAACATCACTTAAAAATAAAGTTTATGATGAACTGATCAAACTTCCTCTCAGGTATCAATCCATTTATGACTTATATTTTTTCGAACATATGGAAATAGATGAAATAGCCAAGGTGAAAAAAATCAAGCCACTGGAAATCGAAGCTATTATTATTTCGATCAAAGAGCTTTTGACCGAAAAATTATTTAATTAGTGTCTGCAAGAAAACACTTCAAATTTGAAATTGATTCTTTTTGTTATCTTTTGATTTTTTCGCTTTTCCAACTATTTGCCTCTGACTCCTATACTTCGACAAATTTGGCAATAATAGGGTGAAATGAACCCATAATCGAGAGTTCATTTATGTATAGTAATTTTGTATCTGGCATAATAAATACAATAAAAGTAAAGATTTATTAAACAAAATAATGTGTAAAACTGTAATTTAGAAAACACAGTTTTATTTTATCTAATTAAAATTATCAAATATGAAAAAACGTTTATTATTTTTATTGGTCTTAATTGTAACCGGTAGTATTTTATCGGCTCAGGAAGTTGATATTAAAAAACTCAAAGCAAAAATCGCTGAAAAATCTGCTATTGCAAAAGCAAAACAAGGAGAAGTTGATGCCATCTATGCTGAAATTGCCGCTATGCAAAAACAGATAGATCTTGCTGCGGGTTGGCGTTTTAACACTAGCGGAGTTTTAGGATTTTCTCTGTCCGGGTTTCAAAACTGGGCAAAACAGGCTAATCCCAATTCTAAAGTTTCCAATATTACAGGAGTATTCAAAGGAACTGCATTGCTGGAAAAACCAAAATATTTTTGGAGAAATGAGGGAAACATCAATGTCGGATGGCAAAAACTTGTATTGGATGCTGAAGAAACACCTCAGGATGATCAAAAATACCAAAATGTTGCCGATATTTTTTCACTACTTTCTTTATTCGGATACAAAATAACTCCCGATATTGCAGCTTCCATATTGGGACAATACAATTCTTCGATTGTGAAAAATTTTAATAGCCCCGGTATATTGGATATAGGTGCAGGTGCGACATGGACTCCTCATCAGGTTCCCAATTTTGTATTTACCATTCATCCTCTGAACTATCATATCGTATTTCAAAAAGGAGATTTGGAAACTCAAAAAGCATTGGGCGCAAAAGTATATGCTGCTTATTTTACTGAAATTTATAAGGGAATAAAATGGTCAACAGACCTGACCGGATTTTTTGAATACGGAAAATCAGATCCTAGTCTTAATGAATATACCTGGAACAATACTTTGTCGCTACCTGCTTTTCACGGTATCGGTATAGGTCTTGGTTTCGGATTAAGAAACTCAGCATTGGAATCAGACAAATTGCAGTCATATTATAATGTAGGATTGTCGTATAATTTGTAGGGGTTGTCGGTTGATAGCCGTGAGACATGATAAAAATACCGGGATACCGACTGATAGCTATTAGCATAAAAAAGACCTGTTCGGCATAACCAAACAGGTCTTTTTTTATTATTCTTTTACAAACCTTGTCATACTAAATACTTTATCTGATGATTTATCATAAACTTTGATATAATATATTCCTGATATCAAATTTGAAATATTGATATTCAACCGGTTTGTGTTTTTGATATTTTGACTTATTAGCGTACGTCCGAGTACATCATACACCCGAAGCTCGCCTGAAAAATTAGCAGGAAATTCAATATTGAGTTCCGTTTTTGCAGGATTAGGGAAAATACTAACGGTTTCTTGTATAAAAGGTATATCCTTAACCGATGTTTTCAAATCCAAATCTCCGGCTAAAATTTTCATCCATACAACAGCTTCATTATAAGGCTCAGCCATATTTGTATTTCTGTCTTTACATCCCAATAATATATCACCTGAGTCCAATTGTGTAATATAAAAGGGTTTCAGAACGTGATTCTTCTGATTTATTTTTAATGATTTCTTCAATATCAAATTGCCTTCTCCATCGGATTTGTAAAAATTCAATGCCCAATATCCTCCCGAAAGTTGTATTTTGGAAACTACAATAATACCATCTTCGTATTTCAGTTTTGTACTTACAGAATGAGGTGTGACAGGTATATTGTTTTCATCCGTTTGATAAACAATTTCCAACAGATTGCCATCCATATCAAAAAGCATATAAAAACTTCCATCATAATATGAGGAATCAATTTCAACTTTGTGTTTACCAACTAATATCAATGACTTTTTATCAAGATAATAGAGATCATATTGACTATTGGGAATAACTTTATCCGTTAAATCCAATTCTCCTATCTTGAAAAAATCGCTTCCGAATATTTTCAACTTCACATTAAAACTATCAGAACCGGTAGAATAAATAAAAGAAACTAAAGAATCCTTACTTATATTAAACGTTTTTAATCTGTCCGGTATCAATTTTTCTGGTTCATAAATTGTTGTATCCTTCAGCTTTTTGCCTGCTTCATCAATATTAATAAACCTATATACCATACGAGTACCATCAGCCGGAGATCTCTCAAATAATCCATCAGCAAATTGATATTTATTTTCGTTATAAGGATATAAATATGAAAATTGACCTTTAACCCTAGTTAAAAAATTATGTATAATTTGCGTTGATGTATCTTTTTCATCTCCAAAAGTAAAATTCAACAAATCGCCCGAATCAATATCGTATTTCCTTACAAACAAAACCGCCTGCAACCATAAAGGATCCGGCAATTGGGGAAATTCATTATACAACTGTCTGGCACCTACTATCTCCAATTCTCCATTTGCATTGATATATGAATAATAGGGCCATTCTTTTCTATCGTTGTTTCTAAAATCAGTAAAATTACTCCATAATACTTGTCCCGTATTAATATCCATTTTTTCTATAAATGACCCTTCAAATCCATTTTTCAACAGTAGATGAACTAAATACAAATTATTATTATATATTAAAATATTTTGACCTTGTTCTGTCATATTATAATGAGACCAGCCGTCATAATAAAGTGTATCATGAGGTCGAATAACATATTTCCCTGCAATAGAAGTATCAAATACTACATGCTTCCATGCAGGAAAATAATTTTCAAAATCAAAAGAATCATATTCTCTAATATTATCATCCTGAGCATTTATATTTGAAAACCCAAGTAAAAATATAAAAAGTAAAATTTGTTTAGTATAATTGTTCATATTGAAATTTTTATGTTTTAAGAATATAGCACCCGGAAATTAATTCCGAGTGCTAATTTACAAATTTAAAATTATTAATTTGTCGGAGGTGGTCCACATATTCTACCGCAATCTCCTATCAAATATCCATCATTACATTCAAAACCGGTCAAATTAGGATTACACTCACCAGAAAGTTCTTCAAAATGATTATAACTCAGTACAGTAGAACCATCCGGATTAACGCAAAACTCTCTTGTTCTTTTACAACATTTTGAACCACAACCCACTTTAAATATTTCAAATCTTGGCCATTTATTCTTTCCTAAATATTTGACACAATGCTGATAGCACAACTGACGATGAAAATTTGCTATAAATGTTTCATTCGGACAAAATCTATTATAAGCTACGGCAAATGCATAAGCTATATTTTCTTCTGCTGGTATTGAAGCAGCATATTCAAATGAATCAACAGATAGAGAAAATTCTGTATAATGTCCTTGGGTAAACAAACTTTCCCACCAATCCCAAATATTATCACATGCTGGCGATAAAGGTTGAGCACGAAAATCAGTAATATTCAATTTACCACTATTTTCACACCAATAAAGATTATATTCTACCGCTGCTTCACTACATACATTAGGAACATATACCGTATCATAAATATACCCTACATATAAACACGAATCGGTATTATTTTGATAGCATGATGAATTATTTCTTGACTCTATTTTCTTTCTTGGTGTTTCTACAACTTTTATTCCTTTTTCTCTAAATATTTTCATAACTTTTGAATATGCATCATAAGAATCACTTTCTGTATTTTCTTTTGAGCTTATATTTGTTTTATCGCATTGAACAAAAATAAAACTCAAAACACTAATAACAATTATAAAAAACAATATTTTTTTCATAATCAATAAATTTTAAAAATTAATAAATCAAAAAACCATTCTATAATTTTTAAAATCCCGGATCATAAAAAAGGCGGATCCGCTTTGAAGCGCATCATCGCCTTATTAAATTTTATAATTTTATATAATGAATATATACTTTTATCGTGGATCGTGGATCGTGGATCGTGGATCGTGGATCGTGGATCGTGGATCGTGGATCGTGGATCGTGGATCGTGGATCGTGGATCGTGGATAAGTTAATATTTGAGCTAATAAC
>JALVEG010000339.1 GCA_027031145.1 Saprospiraceae bacterium
TTCCACCATCCTCAATCCCGCGTATTGGAAATACCTGTTTCTCTTAACCTGCATACGGCCTCTTTTCCAAACCCACATATTTTTTCCAACTATTATTTTTCCCTGCAACCGCCCGACCCGAATACCGGCTTTCATAACCTTGATAGCTGCCGGCAGAATTTAATCGCGAAAAATGAATAAATTTGTTATGAAAATATTGCAGAATATACGATATCTGAGATATTACGTAATTTTATATGCAATTAATCAAAAGGAATATTTTTTCAATGCAAAATAATTTTTTCAAGCTACTATTAATAGTAACACTTTCATTGCTTCTTTTTCTTTCTTGTTCTACAATAAAGAGTAACATAAAAAGAAATGATAATAAAACTGATAAGTGGGTTAATTATCTAGTAGGAAAAAACGGAAATGCTTTTTATGTTACATCAAGTTATTCTACGCATTCAACTGTTTGGAGTTACGTGAATGATCAAATTATGATTTATAGATTAGCATCAGGAAAAATTTTGAAAGTAGAAAAACACACAAGAAAAGCTAATTTTATAAATGAGATACCAAGTTCAAACGATATTAATAGTGTATTGAGAAACAGGTGTGGGTATGAATTGGATGGAGATATTTTTGGGTATAAAATAAAAAAAAGAGAAAAATTTATTGAATTAAGTTTTCCGGTTAATATTGAATGTTTAAAGAACGGTAAATATGATTCGGTTTTTTTAAGTGAAATAACAGGTGATATTACCAATTATAATTTATGAGAAATAAATTATTTACTTGAAAATAAAATATATAGGCCATGATTTTTTTGAGTAAACATAAACTGCCATCATTCATTTTATCACTGGCTTTGTTTCTAATTTCATGTACTAACGATCCTGAAATCGAAACAGTAAAGGATAACAATTTGAACGAAACACAATTACCCGGAAAAGGACAATTACAAAAAAAAGAAAATAACACAACCGCGTGTAATGATTTCTTTGATTTCAAACCGGTAATGAATAAACACGAGTTGGTTTCAAAAAACGGTAAAAGTAGAGTCGCTTTTAAGCTGAAAATGTTACCATTTAGTAAGTTTAAAAATCTATCCTTTAAGGAAATTGTTTTGTACATCGACAATCAAGAAGTATTTGATCGTTGGTTCGCTATAAAGAGCGATACTGTATATTCCGCATCGGCTTATCCTTTTCGCTACGACAATTTAATAACACAAAATTACGACACCCTTTTTTCATTTTCCGATACAATTATGTCCCTAAGATATTTTCATCTAAAACGCGTTTTGTACGATTTTATCAAGTATAAAACATACATCAATAAGGAAAATAAAAAAGTTGTACAAATTTATATTGAGTTTTTAGTTATTGATGGCCCGCCGCCGGAATGGGAAATTAAAGAACTCCATTTTACAAAAGATTGTGGCCTTATTAAAGTTGTGGCAAAAAATAACAAAACCGGTGAATATTATGCTACGGATTGGGATTAGAAAAATATTAAACCAACCGGATCCGCCACACTCCATTAACTAAGTGGATTTTTCCTAACTTGCATTTGTACCCGGCCCCCACAAACTGTAAATATCGGATACCATTACCCGGCAAAGGATACCAATTAAAAAACCTATAAGCCATGAAATACATAAAAGTTTTCTTTTTATTCTTGATATATTTTTTCCTAACAATCATTATTTCAAGTGAATATTTTACTTTTTGGCTTGAAGGGAAGTTCTTTAATAATACTTATGGCTCATATTTTATCGTACAATGGATTTTGTTAGTCTTAGATGCTATTACGGTGATTTTGTTGGTTTATGTAATGCTTGGATTTAGTTTTAAAAAATTGTTTGATGGAATGGCCAATCCTATAAAAGACATTAATTCATGGAGGTTTTTTGCATTTATTGTATTTGTTAGCAGCATTTCGGTTGTTAGTGTTTTTCTCATTGATCATTTTTCTTTCATTAAAGATTCAATAAGTAAATCCGATTTCCATACAATTAGTCCCGGAATGATTAAAACAAGGCCTTTTTTCTTTTTGTTTTTGACAAAAGCATTTCTTGCGGGTCCTTTTTTTGAAGAACTTTTTTTCCGAAAAGGGATAATGGATTTTTTAGGAAATAAAAAAAATTACCTTTTTGTGATACTTTTTTCCTCCATTTTATTTGCTTTTGCACATATACATAAAGGAATGGCAATTCCTGCATTTCTTATAGGAATTATTTTATCAGCGGTATATTTAAGATTTGGTTTTTTCGCATCCTTTCTTCTTCATGCTGTAATTAATCTTATAAATGCTTTTGTGGTCCCATCACTTTATAAAACATTGTTTACGATATTTCCTGAAAACCTGATGACAATTGCAGTTATAGTATTCATTTTTTCAGCACTTATGCTAGTAATTATAATCAGAAAAATATTAAAGGAAATTAATATGCAGACTAGTTTTCAATGAGAGAATTGTAGATTGTCTAAGTTCATTCGCTGTCATCCCAACTCAAAATCCATAATTTTATTACACCAACCGCTTTGTATGCCACCGAACCCCACCAATACCATCTGGTAAATTCAATTAGTAAATGCAACTTTTAGGGGTATAAATATTTTCCTTGCGAGGCGGTTTCGCTCTTTCTGCGGAGTGGAGCGTAGCGAAACGGAGCAGAAAGAGCGAAGGAACTAAGTCCTTCACCCTTCAAACTCCTAGTTAAGGCTTATATTTATACCCTCCTAAAAGT
>JALVEG010000340.1 GCA_027031145.1 Saprospiraceae bacterium
TGCAATCCACTACCTGAAATGAATAATTACACTCACTTATATTACCGCATTTATCTTCCACAGTCCAGAAAATATCATACCAACCCAATTCCATATGTGTCCTGTTGAACGTATTGCTGTTTCCTACTAAGGGATAATCCAAATTAGGACCTGTTACTCTGTAAGACCATACCAATTCATTATCCGGAGTACATTCATCATCTGCTTCAGCTACTATAGTCACATCACCGGTACAATCGGAATTATAAGCACATATCGTTTGATTGCTACACTCGGAAGTGAAAACGGGAGCATTATAATCATTAACCATTATAATTTGTGTATGTACCCACATACCTTCATATGGATGCCCGGGTAATCCTAAATATACAGGATCATCCCCATACTGACACCAATCTATGACAGTCCAATCTCTTAAAATCTTATAACAGGCACCGTCAACTACATTAAATATCCTATCAGAATATGTTGCCGCAACCATGCTACAGAAATCGTCATTACTAAGATTGGGTTCTCCCGTATTGGAAGGATCAGTATCTGCATTGCTACATCCTAACAGATTATTAACATCTCTTGGCCAATCACGAGGGCGCATTTTGAATGGATGATAATTTTCCACATAGATATATTGTGTACAGGTAGCTTGTTTACCGCTATTATCGGTTACTGTCCAAACTCTTCTAATCGTTCCGACATTACATTGATTCAATGAACCGAAATCTTCATGTGTTATTTGTGCTCCACAATTATCCCAATAATCAGCTTCTCCTCCGGTTAATTCTACATCATGAGGATCCACATTGCAGTCAATGTTCACATTCTCAGGACAAAATACCTGAGGTGGAATTTTATCATCTACATAAACCTCTACCATACAGGTATTCCAATTTCCTTCTGCATCTAAAACCTTAAGTACTACCTGTGAGGTCTTACCTACATCAGATGACCCAAAATCAACATAATCACCGAATGGTCCAATATTACTTCCATTCATTCTTGCCACTTTAAAACTAACATCCGAACAGTTATCAAAACTACCGTCATCAAATGTTTCCGCATTAACTCTTGCGGTACAATCAGTCGTAACTGTTGCAACTGTATGCTCATCGCAAACCGGTATAGGTGGTATATCATCAATAACTTTAACTGTCAAAGTTCCATAAGATTTATTTCCACAAAGGTCTGTAACTATATATCTAACACAAGTCTCGCCAACCGGAAGTTCACATATAGTATAAACTGTCTCACCGTTTACAACTCTTGATGTAATATGATCAAAATATTCAAAAATTCCATTTCCTGTAGGACAATATCCTACTTCATAAGTATATCCTTCGCTACATCCGTAGTTTTGTATGATTGGAACAGGCAGTGTAACACAAGCTGAACAATCAAACGGATTAGCACTTACTTCAACATAACCTAAATGATTAGTTTCAAAAGTTATCGGAGTATTGTCTATAACTTTAATAATTTGATAATGAGTTCTAGGGTTAGCATCATCATTGCAACAATCATCGGCTCCTGCTTCACACATATCATATGCTATCCATTTTCTTAATATTTTAAATGATCCCGGACAAATCTCGAAAACCTCATCTGAGAAAGTCACATTTATCATACAATATCCTGCATCAGGCCAGATAGGATTTCCGTCAATAGTAGGAACATCAACCTCATCAGGTTGTGGATAACCGTCTCCGTTTGTATCCCATATTTGATTTGTTTCGGTGAAATCTCCTCCCGGTGTAGCTTGCATAAAATGTCCCGTACAAGATAGAGGCGGATTGTCTATACCATCCCAATTATGAGGCCATTCCATATCATCAAAACCATTATGTTCCCATCTAATTACATGTTCACACACAGGAGTTTTCATACCTCTCCAGTCAGTTCCCTGATATTTTATTATTCTTTCCTGAAAATATGAAGCACAAGTTGTATCATTAGGAGTAGTGAAATCTGCCAACACTTCCACTGTTGCATCATCCAAATGGCAGTTATCATTAACAATAACTCCATTTCCTATACGCAGGAATCCCGTGCTCTTAATCCTCAACTTAGCATTTGTTACCTGTATAGCAGAGGCATTGTTATTGTTTATAATTATATGCCATAAGCCCCCTACATATTGATCATCTGCCTGAATACCATAGAAAAAGTCATCTATAAAAGGAGTTGTCAAAACACTTGTGGAATTTTCAGTCGGAGACTGAATTTCGACTGTCACATTTGAAAATGTACTTAAAGTCAAGACAGCCTGAACAAAATTCATTATTTCAGATTGGTTTGCTTCATTGTTTACATCAATTGGAATATCCAACGCATCTCCTGCCGGAATATCAACAGGAAAATCGAAGAAATTAGTACCTCCTCCGCTTGGAACCATTGGATCGGTACCTGAATAAGCGTAACTGGCATCAGTATCTGTATTCAGATAATCACTAAGATCTTCACTACAAGCCACATAAACAGTATCAAGGCATCTTAAGGTTGGAGCTATTTTATCTTCCAATCTCAATCCTCCCATACAACTGTTATCATGATTGCTTTGAAAACCTACAGTAGCCATAAGGGTACGATAAGTATAATCAGGAGTAGCATCGCCGTCAAGTATCCAATTGCCATTACCATCAGAATGACCTACTACATTATTGTTTTCATCGACAATAGTGTATATTTCATAATCGCAAGTAATGGCGTCATTCTCTCCTTCAATCACCATTTCAGGTGTGACTATAGCAATACATTCGTCATCAAGTGAAACTTGAACCATGTCATTGCAACTTAATGGGCAATCTTGTGTTTGTGCATTCAAATTCTGCACTCCCATAAATGCAAACAAAAACA
The DNA here is from genome assembly GCA_027031145.1 of Saprospiraceae bacterium. Lineage (GTDB taxonomy): Bacteria > Bacteroidota > Bacteroidia > Chitinophagales > Saprospiraceae > JADJGA01. Next base: position 2,851 of record JALVEG010000340.1, read on the forward strand.
AAAATACGATAAATCCATTATAGAATTTCGTATAAAGTTTGGGTGTAAAATTCTTGTTTTTCATGAGTATTATAAAAATTTATTGATTACAAAATAATAATTCAATCCTTTGAATCAGATGGACTAAATCAGAATACTCACGAAAGTTCAATATATCATTAATTTGAGTATCTTTATACTCTTTAATAATTTGCAACCACTCAGGTAGTTACAATGCTTTATTTCTTAATTAAAATATCATATTTATCAATTAGTTCCAGAAGTTCTACTGTACTATTGACATATAATTTTTTCATTATGTGTTTTCGATGGACACTAACCGTATGTTCACTAATAAATAATTGTTCAGAAATACTTTTATTACTTAAACCATTATATAAAAACTCCAGTATTTCTTTTTCCCTTTTCGTCAATGCCTGTCTCAAAAGAAACCTGTCTACCGAAATCATTTTTTTTTTTGCAGAATTTAGAACCGTTTTTCCATTACCGTTTAAATCAGGAGAAAGTTTAATATTTTCTCCGACAAATATTTGTCCGCTGAAAATATCATTCAAACCTTTAAACAACGTTTTATTACCACTTGATTTTAACATATATCCGTCAACTCCTAACCTAAAACAAGATTTTACAAGTTTCATATCTCCATAAGCACTCAAAACAAAAAGTTTAATTTTCCTGTTTGCTTTTTTTATTTGCTCAATCAGATCTTCAGGTTCAATATCAACAAAACTAATATCAAATAAAGCAGCATCCAATTCTGAATTCTTAATTATTGAAATCAAGTCTTTACCCGAATTCGCTTTGGCAACAACATTATAACTAGGTGAATGATTCATTTCCAGAATTCTCTCAAGACCTTCTAAAAACAAACTGTGTTCATCAGCTATAACTATTTTGTATTCTGCCATTTTCTAATTAAATTTTATCATTAAGTTCAATGAAAATCCCAAGTTCACAAGGATTCTCGATATTTATTATGCAAATAGAATGCCAAAAAAACACCTAAATTCACATATTATTGATAATCCGTGTGTTATAAAGTTATATTTTTTATTTAGTAATATGTTTTTATGATTATTCTAATGTTTTATCACTTGAAACACTTATTAAAGATTCATACTATTTGAAATACCTTGAAATTATATCTTATATTAATGAATAATTTGATTTTACTTTCGTTATTATAAGATTAAATCTATGCTAAATGAAAAAAATAAATATTGGATTAATAGGACTGGGATATTTTGGATCCTTTCATTTAAATAATATCTTAAATACAAAATTCAATTTGACCGGTTTTTATGATTCAGATGAACAAAAAGCACTGGAAATTGAAAAAAAAACAGGAATAAAAAAATACAATGATCCTGAAACATTAATAAACGAAGTAGATGCTATCGATATAACAACCCCCACAGTATATCATTATGATCTGATAAAAAAAGCAATTTTAGCCGGAAAACATGTTTTTGTCGAAAAACCTATGACTTCAAATTCAGATCAGGCATTGGACATACTAAGATTGCTCAAAAAAGCCGATATAAAACTTCAGGTTGGACATATAGAACGATTCAACCCTGCTGTTGATATTGAAGAATTGAAGAAAGAAAATATAATAAAAATAGAAGCTAACAGATTGTCCACATATAATCCTCGAGGAACAGATGTTTCTGTTATTTTTGACCTGATGATCCATGATATTGATCTTATTTTGGCAATTATGGGTGATAAAATAAAATCTATTGAAGCTTCAGGATTAATAAAATATGGAAAAAACATTGAATTTGGAAATGCATGCCTGACATTTGAACAAGGTAATATGGCTGTCTTAAATTCAAGCATTATACATCCTTATATGGAAAGAAAGCTCAAAATATGGACAGTCAGGGGTTACTATGAACTGGATCTTGCAAAAAAAGAAATAAATAAATATTTTTATTCCTTGAAACCTGACAAAGAAAACAATATCTTTGCAGAAAATATTTTTGAAAAAAAAGATGCCAACAATTCAATATTAGATGAACTAAATGAGTTTTATTATTCTATCATTGAAAATAAACCGACAAAAGTAAATGCTTTAGATGGATATAGAGCTGTAAAACTGGCGGAAGATATTTTAAATAAAATAAAAACTGAATGATTTATAAATTTACTATAAAATTTATTTCAATATTATTATTTATTATACTGATACAATATTCCTGTAATGACCCGGAAGCGAAAATTCCTGCATATATTTATATTGACAATATTGAACTGGAAACAAATAATGCAACTCAGGGAGCCCCAACGCAAAATGTTACGGATATATGGGTATATGTTGACGGTGTTTCTATAGGGGTATTCAACAAGCAGCAATTAATTCCCGTATTAGCAGATGATTTTCAAAGTACAGAGATTATATTAGTTCCCGGAATAAGAGATAATGGTATCAGACAGGATATACAAAATTACTTTTTATATAAGGAAATAACAATAAGTGAAAATTTAGAACCCGGCATTATAGATACTATTGATGCTGTTTTTCGATATGTTGACCATGCTAAATTTGTTTTTATCGAAGATTTTGAAAATGGAAATATTTTTAATAAAGAGGTTGACGGGGATGAATATACATCAATAAGAATTTCGGAAAACAATCCGCGTTCAGGTAAAAAATGTGGAATAATCGAGCTGAACAATGAACATAATTCACTGGAGACAACGACAAAAGCTGATTATTACAACTTGCCTGAAAAAGGAAATTTGGTTTATTTGGAACTGGATTACAAAGGAAATAATGAATTCGTAACAGGTATTTCGGGAAAAGATATTCAGGGGAATGAATATAAATCTGATTTTATATTATTAAAACCACAGGAAAAATGGAATAAAATATATCTTAATCTCACAAATGAGATACAGGCAGCCGGTTTGGAATCATATAAAATATTTTTTAGGGCACAGTACAACAATACAAGCGAAACAACAACAATTTTTTTAGATAACATTAAACTATTATACTCTCAAAAATGAGATTAGACCAAAAAACAAAGGGGATTATATATTATGCAATAGGTGATTATTTTGCTGCATTATTATCATGGGCTTTATTTTTCAGTTTCAGAAAATATATCGAAACAGATAAATTCTCCGTTTTACAAATTCTAAATGACACCAAATTTTATTACGGAATTGTATTTATTCCTGTATTTTGGCTATTATTATATAGTCTTCTTGATAAATATAAAGATGTTTACAGATTTTCCCGCTTTGCTACATTAAAAAGAACTTTTTGGCTTAGTTTATTAGGTACAATAATTATATTGGTGACATTATTGAGAAATGATTTTGTATTACAATACATAAGTACTTTTCATTCTTTTACTGTATTATTCAGTTTACAGTTTATTATCACCGCATTTGTAAGGATTACGATATTAACAAGATTTAAAAATGATATTAAATCAGGTAAAGTATCATTCAATACCTTATTGATCGGAGGTAATAATAACAGTTTGAAGCTATATGAAGAATTAACAAATATCCCTTACAAACTGGGATATAACTTTATTGGATTTGTGAACACAAATGGAAACACTAAAAATGAACTTGAAAAATATTTACCCAAATTAGGAAATATCGAAGACATTGGTGAAATAATCAAAAAAGAACAAATTGAAGAAGTCATAATTGCAGTAGAATCATCAGAACACTCAAAAGTAAATAAAATTATTAATTTCCTGTTTGATTTTGAGCATGATATATTAATAAAAATCATTCCTGACATGTATCATATTTTATTAGGCAATGTTAAGATGAATCATGTTTATGGAGCAGTCCTTTTGGAAATTGACCGTGAATTAATGCCCAAATGGGAAAAAAGAATAAAAAGGATCTTTGATATTACCGTAAGTTTAATAGCTCTTTTGCTGCTTTCTCCCATATATCTATACATAACCATAAGAGTAAAATTATCCTCTAAAGGTCCGGTATTCTACAGACAGGAAAGAATTGGCTTAAAAGGCAAACCTTTTGATATTATTAAATTTAGATCTATGATAGTCGGGGCAGAAAACGGTGAGCCTCAGCTTTCGCATGAAAATGACGACAGAGTTACCAAATGGGGTGCCACGATGCGTAAATACAGACTGGATGAGTTACCACAATTTTGGAATGTATTAAAAGGGGATATGTCATTAGTTGGCCCAAGACCTGAAAGAAAATATTATATTGACAAAATAACCGTAAAAGCCCCTCATTACAGAAAACTTTTGAATGTCAGACCGGGAATAACATCCTGGGGACAGGTAAAATACGGATATGCTTCCAATGTAGAACAAATGTTGCAAAGGATGAAATTTGACCTTTTGTATCTGGAAAATATGTCTTTGAGTCTGGATATTAAAATTCTTTTTTATACTCTTTTAGTCTTGGTAAAAGGAAAAGGAAAGTAGATGCTATAGGGTGTATTACATTTTTTTCTTATTCCACACCTTGCCTCTAACTCCTAAAGGAGAACCCAACGCACAATGCAAAAAATGAAATACACCCGATATTACATTAATCATCCAAAGAAACTCTTTCCTGACCATCATAGTTTTCTTTTAAGCGCATTAAGGGTATTTCTACAAAGAAAGAAGTACCAACATTTAATTTTGTTTCAAAATATATCTTACCATTAAATGCCTGAATCATACTTGATGAAATAGCTAATCCCAAACCGGTACCGGAGCTTTTAGTTGTAAAATTGGGCGAAAAGACCCTGCTTTTCATCTCTTCCGAAATACCCGTACCATTATCCGTAATTTTTATTACAGAATTATCTTTTTCTTTATATAGATCAATGGTTATTTTCCCTTTCCTTTCGGTAGGTATTGCCTGAATGGCATTTTTAATAATATTATTCAATATACTGACAATATGGTTTTTGTCGGCAAATACAATTAAATCATTTATCGGAACATAAAGCTGTATTTCAAGATCTTCTCTTTTACGGAAAAAATCATGCACAGCTTTAACTATTTCATTTAGATTAACCTTCTCATTTCTAGCTGAAGGCATCTTAGCAAAATCCGAAAATTCAGTAGCTATTTTATCCAAATTATTGATTTGTTCAATCAGACCGGGTGCAAGTTGACGCACCATTTCACTTGCTCTGTCGGGATTTCTGGAAACAAAAGACTGCAAATATTGAATATTTAATTTTAAAGGGGTAAGTGGATTTTTTATTTCATGAGCAACTTGTTTTGCCATATCCCTCCATGCAGAGTCCCTTTCTATTTTTGTGATTATTTTAGCACTTTCCTTAAGTTTTTTAACAGTTAGATTGTAAATGGAAATCAATTTTCCGATTTCATCCTTTTTATTCCATTTAAGAAGTTCGTTATTTTCATTTAACGACAATATTTCCATTTTCTCACCTAAAATCTCAATAGGTTTTGAAATAGAATTTGCCAAAGCGATAGCAATTGCACCGGACAATAAAAATAATAATACATAAACATTCAGAAAATTGGATAAAATATCAGATGCAGCGACCACCGCAGAATTACTATTAACAAAATACCCAATGACATAACCTTTATTATTACCTGACATAGTCACCGGAACAACGGAAAGCAAATAGTTCTTTATTTTGACAAACCCTTGTTTGTAAAACTTACCAAATTGTTTTGTGTCAATAAAATTTAAAGGTACGTCATTTATTTTTGCTCTTCTTTTATCAGTGATCAAATTTCCTTTTTCATTGTAATAATAAAGATTAATACCCTTTTCTCTCTCAAGATAAAGAAGATTATCCAAAATAAACTGGATATCAAAACTTTCACCTGACGAATTTAATTCTGAACTTATGATAGATGAATACAGATTTGCTTTTTCTTTTTGATTAATTTCAAAAAAATTGTGAAAATAATGAAATGTTATTATTCCCAAAATAAAAAATGAAATAATCAATAATCCTATTATGCTGAATTGAATCCTGTCTTTTAGTGTATTGATACCGTTAAAACTTAATTTAATTATCCGGGGTAAAAAATTAAATCTTGAATTAGCTATTGAAATAATAAAGAATATTAAACCAATCATTACAAACAACAATGAAAATAAAGACAATGGTCTTAAAATATCCGGTATTTTTTCTATTTTATAAACAACAGTATTTTCATCACTTGAAAACCTTATGTAAGAATATCCCTTTAAAGTATATTCAGTAATATCTTTAGATTTGTCCAATTTTTCAGGTACAGGGACACTTGTCAGCCCTGAATTATTATAGAGAACATTCCCTTTATAAACCACTATATATTTAGGCTTAATGTTCTTATTATTAAAAACGGATTTATGACTGATACAAAAGAAATAATTCATATAGAATTTTTCTTTATCAGGAAGAACTGAATCCAATTTGATATAGTCACCATAGACAGGATTGAAGAACAGGTTGTCCTCAACCGAATAAAATCCTGTATTGAGTTTATTTAAAAACTGTATCGAATCAATAACCAGGGTTTCTTTATAATATTGATCATTATTGTAACCATTTGCCCCCGCAATCAAACTTTTTTCTAAATTCATGTCCCTTTCATAAATCAGATTTTTAACTTCATCCAAGTCTTTTTTATGCATAAAATCCGAATATGCGGAAAAAACTATTAAAGAAGTAAATCCTGCTATAATAATCATCCATGTAAAAATCCATGTTGAATTAATAATTTTCTGATCGACATAAATATCCAGAACAAACAAATAGATCAAAAATGATAATATCACAGGCATGGCCAATGAAAAAGGAATTATTATTAATGCAAAAAACGAGATGAACAAAACAATAGAAAAAACAAGCCACAGCCTCAACTTAACAGACAAAGCGAGTTTATCTATTTTCAGATATATCAAAATTGAAAACAATAAATAAGTAATAAAAAGAAATAAAAAGATAAAAAACCAAAATAATTCTTTACTTCCAATATCAAAAAGTTCATCAACTACAAAATCAGGATTGATGTTGAAATAAATCCATCTTATCAATAAAATAAGAGCAATTCCGCTAATGACCAAAATCAGATATAGAAAAAAAGCCCTGACAACCTTATTAATACCCGCATTTGAAGCAGAATCTCTTGTAGTGTCACTACTTTTAATAGCTTTCAACAGTACAAAATCCAAAAATAAAACAATACTAAATATTGCCAATGGAGACAAAGGCAATGACTCAGATATTCTTTGTGTCAGAAAGAAAGAATTG
>JALVEG010000341.1 GCA_027031145.1 Saprospiraceae bacterium
AGTACATAGTAAAATATCTGGATGTTAAAGGCACAGCTACAAAGAAATTTGTAAAGATGTAAGATTTAGCAGGAAAAATACAAGTAAATATTAAAAAAAGGTGCAATTATTCAATTGTGCCTTTTTTGAGGTGTATTTCATTTTTTCGCATTGCGGGTTGGGTTCTCCTTTAGGAGTTAGAGGCGAGATTTGGAAAAACGAAAAAATGAAATGCACCCTTTTTTTGTTATTGGGAACTATATGCTTCCTTGTTGAAAGACTTGTCTTAAAAAAATGCGTGTTTCTTGTTACCCCCAAATCAATTTTGGTGCTTATATTTTGGTTCACTCTCAAACCTTATAGGTTTTCAAAACCTATAAGGTTTCCGCCAAGAAGCATAAGAATAGCCCCTAACTTCAGTTAGGGGATTGGGTGATTCATATAAATTTCCGGTAAAGTGTGCTTTAGCGTACTTAAAAATCAAAAACAATTAAACCGTCTCCCACTCGTACCCTATAATATTTCTTTTTTCACGGCTGAATTCGATTCCGATAAGGTAAATATTTTTGAAATCCTGATATTTTTCCCAATATCTTTTTTCTTTGATTTGTTTTAGGGCATTGCCGGTAGCTTTTTCCGTTAATTTAAATTCAAAAATAAATAACTTGCTTTCGAGTTTGACCGACAAATCCATTCTACCGAGATTAGTTATGTCTTCAGGGATAATATCCAGCCCGATACTGGCGAGATATGCATATACCACACTTGCATAATAGCCCTCGTATTCAGGAAGTTTGTTATTGGTGAAATTGCTATATGGAATGGATGCAAAAAGAGAATAAAGTGCATCTCTGAAGCCATCAAGATTCGGTTTATCAAGCATGTTATACAACTTTTCCTGAAATTTCAATTTTTCAGTTACTTGTTCGGTCAAATAAGAAATAAAAAGGCTGTTAAGCGATGTCTGAACCTCTTTGTTAGGAGGGGTTAATTTATATTTAATACTAAAAGGTGTAGGAATCTTTTCAGTGATCGTTAAATAACCTGTTTGCCAGAGCAAGGCTACTAATTCAATTCTTTCTACATCAAAAGTATTGAGAATCTCTTTGCTGGCAATAAAATTTTCTAATTCCGGAATATAATAATTTTGCGTTTTCAACATATCAATAAGAAAAGACGGATTACCTGTTTCCCACCAATAGTTACTAAAATCGAAATTTTTATCAATAAATAAAAGGATATCAAATGGATTATACACTTTATCTCCGAGATAATTGTATCCATTGTACCAATTTTTAACTTTCTCCATATCAACTCCATGCAAATGCTCTCTAAAAACCGTTAATAAATCATTATGTGTATAGCCACAGATAGTTGCATATTTTTCATCCAATGTAATATCATTAAGATTATTCAAACCACTGAACAGGTTCATTTTAGAAAATTTGCTGACTCCGGTGATAAATACAAATTGGATATAAGCGTCATTATCTTTTATCACGCTATAAAAGTCTTTCATAGTGTCTCGCATCTGACGGGCAACATCCTTATCGGTGATATTATCAAGTATAGGTTTATCATATTCGTCGATAAGTATTACTACTTTTTGATTGTGGTTTTCACTTGCTTTTTGAATTAATTCTTTAAAACATTCTTCAGGATCAGATGATTGACAATTAATACCAACAGCTTTTTCAGCATCTTTTAAAGAGCTATTCAATCTTTTATTTAACTTTTCTATATTTTTAAGAACACCTGAGCCAAGGCTTATTCTCAACACAGGATATTTTACCTCCCAATCCCAGTTATCATAGATATACAGACCTTTAAACAATTCTTTATTCCCTTCAAAAATCTCTTTGAGTGTATCCAAAAACAAGCTTTTACCAAAACGACGCGGTCGGGAAAGAAAATAATAACCTGCTTTTTGAATCAAACTGTAAGCAATCTCGGTTTTATCAACATAAATAAAGTCTCCTTCTATTATTTTGCTTAATGTTTGTATACCAATGGGTAATTTTTTCATAACATTACTTTTGAATTGCTAATATAAGAAAAAATATTCATAAAGAGATTGGATGGATTTCGTTTTTTAGGGTTTTTTCCGAATATTTGGAAAAAGAAAAGAAAAAGTACGCTGAAGTACACTGTAAAAATATAGTGTTTTTATTCAATCTTATAGTGTTGCTGCTCTAAAATCATTTACAGGGGCATAAGAATAGCCCCCAACTTCAGTTAGGGGATTGGGATATTCATACAAAAATGCATGTTTCCTGTTCCCCCCAAATAAAATTGAGGGATATTTTGATAATATTGCTGCCGTGAAATCACCTACCGGAATATAAGAATAGCCCCTAACTTCAGTTAGGGGATTGGGTGATTCATATAAATTTCCGGTAAAGTGCGCTTTAGCGTACTTCCCAACAGAAAAAATGATTCTATCTGCGTAGTAAGTAAATACTAAAGTTGCGTGTTATTGGGCTAAAGCCCTAAGTATCAGAACTTAATAAACTCCGTCAGCTAAAGCAGACGGTAATTTATCATGCGATTTTACCGTCTGCTTTACAGACTGTGTGAAAACCCCTCCAAATGATTTTCAATGATTTATTTGCCCCAACCCCTAAAGGGTAAATCATTGAAAATCAACCAAGACGGCTAATGACTATGTCTCTAATTAACTTGGCAAACCAATTTTCACACAGTCTATTTAGCTGACGGTTTATAGAATTTCTCACTATTTACGGGCTTTAGCCCGATTAAAAATACCAGATTAAATATGTTTTTTTTAATATTTTAATAATTTTGCATCTTTCTTAAATTTTATTCTTATTTGTTTCATCGAATTTCTCAAATTTATCTAATTAGCATTTTTCACAAGTGAAAAATTATTCGATCAATTTGCCAAATTCGATGATATAATATTTTAACGATGATTTGGAACTACTCAGATTAAAATCATTTTGATTGAAAAAAACATTTTTTTCATTTCAATAGTATCCTATCTGAAGTAGTTACAGTAGTAATATTTATTTTACAAAACAGAAGCTCCGTCTTATTTTTTATTAATATAAATTGTCTTCTAAATACATTTTTTATTAATGGCGATCTCTCTTTTTTGCGTAATTTCGCTGCCATAAAATATAAGATATGAATAAGATCGATCATAAAAGTTTTGACAATACCGAAATAGCATTTGCTTATCTGTCAAACAGCGAACTGAAAAATGCTTACAGGATCTTCAAAGGGATGAGTTATCCTGCCTTGGTCAATATAGGTTCCAAACTTACTTTACTATCATTGAAATTGCATCTTCCGATCAAACCCATTTTAAAAAATACCGTTTATAAACACTTTTGCGGAGGTGAAACATTGGCAGAAGTGAAACAGGTTGTAAGCAAATTGGAGAAGTTCGGCATTAATGTAATATTGAATTTTGGAGTGGAAGGAAAACACAGTGAAGAAGAATTTGATAAAACGGCAAAATCATTGCATAAGACTTTGGAATATGCCATTCATAATAAAAATATAGATACCATTGCCTGCAAACCTTCCGGATTGATAAGTCATGAATTGTTGGAAAAAATCACTTCCGGAAGCGAATTGAATGAAGAAGAGAAAAAAAGTTATGACAGAGGAGTAGAAAGAGTTAGGGGATTAGTAAAAAGAGCTTATGAAAATAAAATTTGTGTTCATCTTGATGCTGAGGAAACTTGGATTCAGGGAGCCATTGATGATCTGGCTTTGGAACTCAGTATTGAGTTTAACAAGGATTTTCCAACGGTAATAAACGGAATACAATTATATCTGAAAGATAAACTGGAATTTTTAAAAAAAAGTTATCAGCATGCAGTTGATAATAAATATATTGCAGCAGTAAAATTGGTAAGAGGTGCATATATGGAAAAAGAGAGGGCAAGAGCTGAAGAATTGGGTTATCCCAGCCCGATTTGCGAGGATAAAAAGGCTACCGATGCCAATTATAATGCCGGATTGAAATATTGTGTTGACAATATTGATGTTTTCCATCTTTCCAATGCCACACACAATGAATATAGTTGCCTTTATCTTGCCAAATTGATGAAAGAAAAAGGATTGCCCAATGATCATCCGAAAATCGTTTCTTCACAACTGAAAGGAATGAGCGATAATATCACTTTTATTATGGCAAAAGCAGGATACAATGTTCAGAAATATGTTCCTTACGGTCCGGTAAAACAGGTGATACCATATCTTATCAGAAGGGCACAGGAAAATACTTCGGTAGAGGGCCAGACAGGCAGGGAAATGGAACTGATAATAAAGGAGATGAAGAGAAGAAAGTTGATGTAAAGTATTGCACCACTCAAAAAATAACTTCGCCTAATATATCCATTTATTTATTGCGTGGAGCATTATTCTCCCAATTTTATAATCAAATTGGATGTGATCTTAAGAAAATCTTCAGGTGTTATTACTCCGATAAGTTCATCGTTTTTAACTACGGGAAGATTATGTATTTCATTTTGCAATATCAAATTGACTGCTTTATCTATGGTCTCATCGGGTGAAATAACAACAGGTTCGCTTATCATAATATCTTTTACCAATAAAAATTCACCATCCTTTTTTAGATTTTTACTTTTAACCAAATGTTCTAAAATATCTTTAATATTTACAACTCCCACCAAAAATCCTTTTTCATCTTCCACCAATGCAAAATTCATTTTTTTCCATACCAAAAGATCTGCTACAAATTCTATGATATCATCATCATGAACAGTGAGAAGATCTGTTTGCATAAATTCACTGACCAATAATTTTGACGGCTTGTATTTTATCAGTTCTTTATATTTAGGCAAGGGCCAGTCAGAAACAGGAATATTATTTTTCTGGTTTTCTATCATAGCAGCTGTTAATGTAGATAATGCCTGGTCAGAAGTTCCTTTTTCTTTTAGTTTTGTAAATGCTCTCAGTTGCCATCTTGCTCCGTTCATATATTTTTTTGCTCTTTTTTCAATTACTCCAAGGTATTTTTCTATATCTTTTTCATTGATATTTTTTAATCTCAATCCTTTTTCAGCCAAAGGCAATAATTCATCCAAAATCAATCTTGTCGGACCTATTTTTATATCATTGAACCAGGTGAATTTAGTATCCAGTCCGAACTTTGCCGCTTTTCCAAAATTATCCCTTGCATCCGCAAAAGAAATATGGTCTCTGATATCTTCTATTTCAGCAGCCATTCCCGTCATGGTACCCAACCAGAATGCTGCATTTGCCATCTCATCCAAAACAGTAGGACCTGCCGGTAAAACCCTGTTTTCAATTCTCAAATGTGGTTTCCCTGTGTCACTTATACCATAACAAGCTCTGTTCCATCTGTAAACCGTTGAATTATGAACATTTAGTGCCATTAATTTAGGAACCTCGTTATTGTTTATCTTTTCAAGGGAATTTTCAGTAATATCCGTACTGAGCAAAACTCTGAATCGTGCTATATCATCCCTGTAAATATCCAAAATAGATTTATTGACCCAGTCATTTCCAAACCTTACCCTTGGACTTCTTTCCCTTAGATGATCATGGGAAGATCTTGTATCCAATGCTTGCTGAAATAATGCAATTCTTGTTTCATGCCATAACCTCTTTCCAAATACAAGAGGGGAATTAGCAGCAATAGCCATTACAGGTGCAGCCAGAACCTGGGAAATATTATACATTTTGACAAATTCATTTGGATTTACCTGTAGATGTACCTGAAAACTTGTGTTGCATGCTTCGATAAGGGGGGAATCATGTTTCACTATCAATTCATCAATGCCCAATATTTTTAATTCATAAGAATTGCCGAGTAATTGATTATTTATTGCCTGCATAAGGGCTTTATATCTTTCTTTGGGGGTAAGGTTTTTCAGGTCGAGATCAAATTTTCTGATTGTTGGAAGTATTCCGGTTAATACCAATTGAGAATTGAATTTATCCAGTTCTTTTTGAGTAATAGCGAGATAATTGTTTATCTCTTCTTCCATTTCTCTAAAGGCTTTTTTTTCAAATATCCTTGGATTGAGATTTGTTTCGATATTGAATTTTGCCAGTTCGGTTTCGATCCAGTTGTGTTCTTTAAGGTTTTCGATGACATTGATACCAACCAAAGACGGTTTGAAATGATCTTTATCAACCAGTACCATTTCCTGCTCGGCTCCGATCCTTTGAATATCTGACTCAAACCAATCGTTTTTTAGCATAAATTCCAATGCCTGCATGTCGTCGAGTAAGGCTTTTAAAAATTCTTCTTTTTTACCTTTATCATCAAGTAAAGATACATTCTGTTCACCCATTTTTTTTGTGGTTTAAAATTTAAGCAATAAAATAATACACAACTACCATGGTAGCTTATTTTTGGGCTAAAACCCTAAATAACATATATCTCAAACTCCATCAGCTAAACAAACTGTGTGAAAAACCCCTCTAAATGATTTTCAATGATTTATTTGCCCCTACCCCTAAAGGGTAAATCATTGAAAATCAACCATCACCAATATCTCCAATAAGTTTGCAAGCCAATTTTCACACAGTCTCTAAAGCAGACGGAAATTATTCAGATTGTCAAATTTTGTAACTTCGACAATAATTAATACCAAATATATAGTAATTTTTCTATAATATTTAAATTATATAGGGAATTATTTATTTTATTTGTGAAAGAGTTGTTAAATAATAAAATGAAGTATAGATCTGAAATTACCAATTTAATAAAAAAGGAATCTAAACGCTTAGGTTTTTTTGATATTGGCATTTCCAGAGCAGAAAAATTAACTGATGAAGAAATAAGATTAAAAAAATGGTTGGATAGAGGATATCATGGTTCGATGTCTTATATGGAAAATTATTTTGATAAAAGATTGGATCCTTCAAAATTGGTTCCCGGAGCAAAAACGGTAATATCCCTGATGTACAATTATCATACGGATAAACAACCATATGAGGGAGATGCATTAAAAGTATCAAAATATGCTTATGGCAGGGATTATCATAAAGTTATCAAAAAAAAATTAAATAAATTATTGGAATTTATCAATAAAGAAATAGGGGAAGTGACAGGAAGGGCATTTGTCGATTCTGCTCCTGTATTGGAAAAAGCTTTGGCTGTAAGATCCGGTTTGGGATGGATCGGTAAAAACACATTGTTGATAAATAAATATAAAGGCAGTTATTTTTTTCTCGGTGAACTGATCATTGATCTCGAATTGGTATATGATGAGCCGGTATCTTCACATTGCGGCAATTGTACAAAATGTATTGATGCATGTCCGACGGATGCGATTTCAATTGAAGGTTATGAATTGAATGCTTCAAAATGTATTTCGTATCTGACAATAGAACATAAAGGAAATATTCCAAATGAATTTAAAGGTAAAATGGAAGATTATATTTTTGGTTGTGATATATGTCAGGAAGTTTGTCCCTGGAACAGATTTGCAGAAAATCATAATGAACCGGATTTTGAACCTAAAGAAGAATTTTTGAAGATGAAAAGGGAAGAATGGTTTGATCTCTCTGAAGATAAATTCAAAGAATTGTTTTACGGCACTCCTGTAGTCAGGACAAAATATGAAGGATTGAGACGAAATATTGAATTTGTAAATAAATAAGTTGTTTTCTTACGTATGGTTATAGTTTTTCATTAAGTTTGCATATATGAATTTAGCATTTAAAATAGCAAAAAGATATCTATTCGGAAAGAAATCTATCAATGCGATAAATATAATAACGGGAATTTCCGTAATTGGAATTTCAATCGGAGCAGCAGCGTTGATACTTATTTTATCGGTATTCAACGGGTTTGAGGATTTGATAAGAAGCAATTTCAATGCTTTTAATCCGGAAATAAAAATAACACCTGCAAAAGGAAAATACTTTGAAATCGATAGTGATTTTATACAAAAGATAAGTAGTATAAAAGGTATTGAAAATTATTCGCTGGTACAGGAGGAGGTTGCGTATTTTGAATATGATAATAATCGTTCCGTAGGAATAATAAAAGGAGTTGACAACAATTTTGGAAAAGTAAATAATATTGACACAACTATAATTGCCGGTGAATTTTTACTTAATAAAAACGGACTTAATTTTGGTGTTTTAGGTAGTGGACTGGCTTCAAAACTCGGAGTTAATACCTCAGATCAATTAACTCCGGTATCTATTTATATACTGAAAAATAAAATCAAAGGACCGTTGGACCAATTTTATAAGAGATCGGAAGTGTTACCCGCAGGAAAATTTGCTTTGCAAAGTGAAACGGATATGAAATACATGATCGTTCCGATAGAATTATCAAAATATCTGCTGGGAAAGAAGAATAAATATTCCGCTATTGAAATAAAAACATCGGGAGAAACCTATAAAGTAAAAGAAGAATTGCAATCAAAACTAGGGAATGATTTTGTTATAAAAAACAGGATGGAGCAGGATGCTGAATTGATGAAAATAATGAATATGGAAAAATGGATCAGTTATGCTATTGTTTCATTAACTCTGTTTTTGGTTGCATTCAATATGATTGGCAGCCTGTGGATGATAGTTCTTGATAAAAGAAGGGATATTTCTATTTTGCAATCTATGGGAGCAAATAAAAAACTGATCAAAAGAATATTTATCTATGAGGGACTTTTGATATCGGGTATTGGCTTGATAATTGGAATTATCCTTGCACTTTTATTTTATTTTGCGCAAAAGGACTTTGGAATAATAGGAATTCCCGAAGGATTTATCATCGATGCTTATCCCATTCAATTGAGATTGTTGGATTTTATGGTTGTGATGATCACCGTATTCTTTATAGGAATATTAATATCAATTTTACCGGCATATAGAGCCGGACGAATACCTGCATTTTTGAGGGAAGAGTAATTTTGTCCGTTTTCCGGTATGATATTTTATAATTTGAAAACCTTCTCTCTTTTTTACTTTGCATTTCTCTTGAAACATCGAATTTGGAATGTCAAATTTATTTGACATACTCCCTGCTTTCTTTCAAATAAATTTGAAAGTCCAATCATACAGTCTTATTTAAAACCTTCTCTTTTTTGTAATTATTCAGATAAATCCTTTTGGAATTAAATGATTTTTTACTTTTGGAGCAGCGAATAGTTACTTTTAAACATCTATAATTATGACAATTGTCCTTTTTTAGAAAAAGTATCTACTCTTGTAGAATCATTTTGACTGAAAAAAACTCTTTTTTAGCCATATTGCAGCTATTTTTTTTGATATAGCGCCACTATACCTTCAAAAAATGAGCTTCATCTGTCAAAAAAATTATTTTTTTTCATTTCAAAAGCACTCTACCTGAGTAGATACAAAAAAAATATAACCATGACTTATCTGAACTTAACCGGGATTCTTACTGCTTTTGCATTTGTATTATTTTTTGCCCCGAATACTATTTCCGAACAAAATACAAATGTCAGGCATACTGCTAACAAAAATTTATATTCTGCAAATGTAAAAATATCACCACCTGATAATATCCAAAATAAAGAAAAACATGAAATGCACCCTTTTGATGGTGATACTATTCCTCCTGATTTTGATATTGATACAGTACTTGTAGCTAAGGTAAAAGCTTATGTATGCGATGCTAATATTGTAGTTCCAGGCATAAAAAATTTATCAGATGATACAGACCCTGCTCCCAAATGGTGGGTTACTTCGGATCAAGGCACAATAAAAGGAGATGAAAATAACAATGGATTTGTTGATTCACTGGAAGAATGGGAGATTTTAAATATACTTTTGGGAGACCATGAAATTTGTTATCATGCTATAGACGACAGTGGCAATGAATCAACAGAATGTATGCATTTAATTGTATTGGATTCTATGCCTCCGATACCGGTTTGCGATCAATATAAACAAATTAGTATTTCCGATGATGGTATTGGAAAAATAAATGTCTTGGATTTTGATTCAGGCTCATTCGATAATTGCAATCCTATACATTTCAAGGTATTAAGAGTAAATGATAAATTAGAATATGACGGAGGATGTATTTCTCTGAACGGAGATGATAATCCGGCTACAGGC
>JALVEG010000342.1 GCA_027031145.1 Saprospiraceae bacterium
TATTATCTTTAAATAAAATATTGTATAAAATATACTCTCCCGGTTTAGCCGTTTCACCCTGATTTTTTGAATAAATCTTAAACTCTCCTCTATGATATTTCAACTTGGAAAAACCATCGTTTTTATGTTCTGAACATGATAAAAGGATAAGTAATGACAACAATGATAATAAAACTTTCATAAATTATTGTTTTATATAAAAAGGTAATATGGATTTAAACTTATTAATCACTGACTCCAATTTAGCATAAGCATGACCTCCTGCTGCATTTTTATGTCCCCCGCCTTTGAAATTATCTCTTGCGATTTCCTGAACGGAAATATCTCCTTTGGAACGTAATGAAATCTTAACTATTGTAGGTTGTTCTGTTATTAAAGCTGCTATCCTGATATTTTTTATCATTAACAGGTAATTTACAAGACCTTCGGTATCTCCTCTCTGAATATCAAAATCTTTATAGTCCTGTTTCGTCAGGTATATTATCCCTGCATGAAATTCAGGAATCAATTCCATTCTTTTATTTAAAGCAAAACCTATTAGTTTAACTTGTTTTTCAGACAGACTGTTATATATTTTATTTTGAAGTTCATTTAAATCAATGTCATATTGCATCAGTTTGGATGCTGTTAAAAATGTTTTTGAAGTTGTGCTGTATTTGAATGAACCGGTATCAGTGATGATTCCCGTCATGATACATTCGGCAATTTCTTTGTCAATATTTTTATTATTGTCCAGATATTCAAAGAAATCGTACATCAACTCGGAAGTGGAACTTGATTTAGTATCTGATAAAACATAATCGGCAAAAGGTTCCGGTTCAATATGATGATCAATGTGAATTTTTATCGCATTGGAGTCCTGTACCAATTCCCCCATTTTATCAATTCTGTCGAGTCCGCTAAAATCCAAAAAGAAGATCACTTCGGTTTTTTTTATTATTTCTTCAACTTTTTTCTTTTCAAAATCGAAAATAATAATATCATCTGTTTTAGGTAAAAAAGTATAGATTGAAGGAAATTCACTTGGGAAAATTATTCTGGCAGTATGACCTGATTTCTCCAAATACAACTTTAAAGCCATTGATGAACCAATAGCATCTCCATCAGGATTCCTGTGTGAAAATATCACAATGTCTCTGGGAAAAGATAATACTTTCCTTATTTCATTTATTCCCTCCATCAATTTATTTTTTTGAGGTAGCAAAGGTAAGAAAACTTTGATTATATATGATTAAAAAAAATAATTTTTAAATTTTCATCAGTTTTAAAACGGGTGCATTTCATTTTTTCGCTTTTCCCTTCCTTTGCCTCTGACTCCTCCCAAAGGGATAAATAAAGGAGAACCCAACCCGCAATGCGAAAAAATGAAATACACCTTTTAAAACTGAATTCACAATAGTATTTATTTCAATTTCCGAAAAATTTATTTTTAAATAATATTCTTTATTTACAATTTTTGAATGTATTTTTGGACTATTAATTATATCAAACCAGTGCATCAGGATTAAAAATTACAGAATTATGAATATAAGCAATATACTTTTTTTAGATATTGAAACAGCTCCTGTTTCAAAAGAATACAACGAATTAACACCTGTCATGCAGGAACTTTGGAAGAAAAAGAGCAAATACTGGCTTAAAGATAAAGAAGAAAGTGATGAAATATTTGCTGAATTGTTTTCTGAAAAAGCCGGGATCTATGCAGAATTTGCTAAAGTGGTTTGTATTTCGGTGGGTTATATAAAAGAAAGTTCAGGGAAAAGAGAAATGAGATTAAATTCTTATTATGGCCATGATGAAAAAAAAATATTAAGTGATTTTTCAGAATTATTAAATAAACATTTTAATAATCCTGATAAATACTTTTTATGCGGTCATAATATAAAAGAATTTGATATTCCCTTCCTTTCAAGGAGAATGATAATTAACGGACTGCCACTTCCTGCGATGCTTGATATTGCAGGTAAAAAACCATGGGAAACAAAACATCTTTGCGATACTTTGGAAATGTGGAAATTCGGAGATTATAAAAATTATACATCCCTCAATCTGTTAGCAGCTATTCTGGGTATTAAATCTCCGAAAGATGATATTGACGGCTCTATGGTTGGGAGGGTTTATTGGGAAAATAATGATCTGGAAAGAATAAAAATATATTGCGAAAAAGATGTTCTGACAGTTGCACAGATTTATCTTAGAATGCATAACCGGCCTTTGTTAGAAGAAGAGTGATTTTATAGAAAAAATATTAATTGGAAGCACTAAATTTCCAACAATTTATACTGGATATAAATTAATTTTACGTATCTTTGAGTTTGATTTGATAATCGCATTTGCTTAAAAACTTAATGATTGAGTTACAATAGCATTAGTGATTATGTAGAAGTATGTTTTGAAATTTATAACTAAAATAGTATTGTTTTGAGAATAAAAATCGGAATTGTTTGGTTTAGACATGATTTAAGATTAAGAGATAACGAAGCACTGACTCAGGCAGCAAATCAATGTGATGTTATTTTGCCAATTTATGTTTTTGATAAAAGGCTTTATGAGAACAAAACAGATCATGGTTTTCGTCAGGTAGGTCCTTACAGGGCAAAATTTATTTTAGAATCACTTAGTTATCTGAAAAAATCATTTGGGGAAAGGAATATTGACCTGATTATCCGATTTGGAAAGACAGAAGATATTATTTATGAGATAGCACATAAAGTAAAATCAACATGGGTTTATTGCAACAGGGAAAGAACACCTGAAGAAGAATTCATCCAGGATGAACTGGAAAAGAAATTATGGCAAATAGGGCAGGAATTAAGATTCACCAGAGGCAAAATGTTGTATCATACAGGAGATTTGCCTTTTCCGATAAAACATACTCCTGATACTTATGCTGCTTTTTACAGGGAAGTTGGGAAAATAGTTCCGGTTAGAAAACCATTGCCTATTCCTGATAAGATTTTACCTTATATGGATAATGTGATGTCCGAACCATTACCTACAATGGAAGATTTGGGTTTTTCCAATGATGAAATTCCCGAAACAAATATTTTTAAAGGCGGGGAATATGAAGCTTTGAGGAGAATGGAGGAATTTATAAAAGATAATTTTAAAGCTACTGCCTTAAGTTTAAAACAAAAGAAGAAAAAAGCCGGAGTCCTGGTTACGCATATGAGTCCTTATCTGAATACCGGATGTATTTCTCCAAAAACCATTTATGAATATATAAATAGGTTTATGGGAAATAAATATCATAGTAATAGAGCTTCCTGTATTATTCACGGACTTATGAGAAGAGACTTTTTTAAACTTCAGGAAAAAAAATATGTTGAAAAGATATTTGAAAAAGGTGGTATAAGAGGATTGGATTTATCAGAATTGACTGATGACATGGATGCTTTCAATCTCTGGAAAGAAGCAAAAACAGGAGTCCCTATTGTTGATGCTTTTATGAGGGAATTGAATCAAACCGGATTTATTCCTTTTGAGGGAAGAAGGATACTTTCACAGTTTTTAATAGAAGAATTGAAAGTTAATTGGCAGTTGGGTGCCGAATACTTCCAATCAATATTGATAGATTATAATCCTTGTAGTAATTGGGGCAATTGGAATACAATGGCCGGTGTCAATTTTGATGCTAAGGAAGACAGATATTGCAACTTTATCACAAAAGCAAAAAAACTTGATCCCAAAGGAGAATTTGTAAGAAGATGGATACCCGAGCTTTCTACTTTAGGCAATAATTATATTCATGAACCTGATAAAGTTTCGGAAGCTGAACTTAAAAAAGCCAATATAGAATTAGGCAAAGATTATCCGATGCCGATAGTAAATACAGAACGTTGGGTATAATCAGCTATAATTAATCAAAAATAAGTGTATAAGTTTTTCTAATGTATTTTTTAAGATTGAGCCAAAATAAAGCAATCAAATAAAATACTATCGGTGATCCTAATGTTAAAAAAGAAATGTAAATGAAATATAATCTCATTTTACTGCTCTGAATTCCGAATTTTTCACCCAGATAAGCAAAAACCCCAAAAGTCGATCTTTCGGTTTTATTTTTTAGCCAATTTTTTAACATTTTAATCTATTTATTCATTAAAAGAATAAACTCCTTTCAATCTGAATATGTATCTGACAGCGATATCATATATACCGAAAACGATAAAACTAAATATAATATTGCTTATTAAGGTACTTCTGAAAAATGGAATACCTGCAATATAACTATTCAATAAGCCTGAAAAATCTCTTGCGTATAGTTCCGGAGAACTTAACCATGATCCAAAATTCGTTATAAGAAAAAATACTATAGCTCCACCTATCGCAGTGAAAAACAATTTTATATAATTAAATTTCTTTAAAAGAAAAGATGCACTAAAAATTATAAGCACAATACTAACATATACCCAAATCATATAATCCGCAAAAAAGATAATCCCTTTTTTATTAGCGAAATATTCAGGATGAACATAGTTGTTGAAAACAAAATCAGAAACAAACAATGCAATTATAGTGACATAAAGAAATATCCTTTTTCTTAAAAACATCGCACCTCCGAAGATTGCCAATCCTAAAATCGGAGTGAAATTATCAGGATGAGGGAATAATTTAATCACTGCAATTAGTAAAATATACAAACTAACTGCTATCACTGTAACAATATTTTTCTTATCTTTATTGATTTTCATATTTACCAAATTTATGTTTTACAAATGTATGATAAATTTTTTAAATATAAAAATCTTAAGTGGATATTTATGATAGGAGAAGAAGCTTTTGTGAAATTGAGTTTTATTAATCAGGTTATAAATTTACATTCTTACACGATTTTTTTAAAATAATATTCTAAATAATTGTAATTTTGATTTTTATCTACTCAGGCAGGAGCTAATCTGAAAAAATAGCTGAAATTAGATTGATTTTTTTTCAGTCATAATTATTCTACCGGAGGAGATTCTGATTTTTTAATAAAATAATAATACTTTAAGGATAATGAAAAATATAAATCTTAATATTAAAAATGCCGGAGCTTTTATTGATGATGATGTTTTCGGTAAATTTATAGATAGTGCATCTAAGAATTTGAAACTGTTAGAATCTGGTAAAGGTGCAGGAAATGATTTTTTAGGCTGGTTGAAATTACCATATTCAGAAGAATTTAGAGAAATAAATAGAGTTGCCAATAAAATCAGAAGTCAGGTTGATACGATCGTTATTGTTGGAATCGGAGGCTCTTATTTAGGTGCTAAAGCTGTTATTTCTGCATTCGAAAGTGATTTTTTGAAAGAAAAACCTGAGATTTTATATGCAGGATTCAATCTTGATGGAGAGTATCATCAACAATTACTTGAATATCTTGATAATAAGGAATATGCTATCATAGTCATTTCAAAATCGGGAACAACGACTGAGCCAGCACTGGCATTTAGATTGCTTAAAAATCATATTGAAAATAAAATTGGCAAGAATAAAGCTTCTCATCGTATAATAGCAATCACAGATAAAAGTAGAGGGGCATTAAAGCAACTTGCTGATAATGAAGGATATCAGACTTTTGTTATTCCCGATGATGTGGGAGGAAGATTTTCTGTTTTGTCTCCGGTAGGATTGTTGCCGATAGCAATTGCAGGATTTGATGTTGAAAAAATAATGGAAGGAGCAAGAGATATTGACAAAGCTACCGATTCATCTAATGGTTTTGGAAATAATGTTGTGATACAGTATGCTGCCGTTAGAAATTCGCTGTATTCCGTTGGAAAAAAGATAGAGATATTGACTTCGTATCATCCTAAATTATATTATTTGACAGAGTGGTGGAAACAATTATTCGGAGAAAGTGAAGGAAAGCAAAACAGGGGTATTTTCCCTGCGGGAGTAATCAATACCACTGATCTGCATTCTTTGGGACAATATATACAGGAAGGTGAAAGGATGCTTTTTGAAACGGTTTTATCTGTAAAAGAATCAAAAACCAGATTAGTTGTAAATGAAGATAAAGAGAATCTCGATAACTTAAATTATTTGGCTGGAAAAGATTTTTTTGAGATCAATCAAAAAGCACAGGAGGGAACTATCATGGCGCATAAGGATGGGGGAGTACCCGTTTTGGAGATAGATGTCGAAGAAATCAATGAATATTATTTGGGACAGTTGATATTTTTCTTTGAAAAAGCTTGTGCTGTAAGCGGATATATGCTGGGAGTTAATCCTTTTGATCAGCCGGGAGTGGAAGCATATAAGAAAAATATGTTTATTTTATTGAAAAAACCCGGATTTTCAAAAGAATAATGCACTTTTTTTATTTTTTTACGTTATAAATAATAAGCCCCTTTTACATAACTTGTGTTTTGTTTCAAATTTATCTTCTTTTTTGGAAGTATAATTGATATTTCTTAATTATCAAATCTATAAGCTATGAACCAACTTTTATCTCTTGTTTTGTTATTATCAGTATTGTTTTCCGGTCACCTGGGAAATACTAATTCAAAAAAAGTTTCTAATTCTCCAAATTCTAATATTATAGGTGATTTTGTCTGGCATGATATTAATGGAAATGGTATTCAGGATGCCGGAGAAGAAGGTATTGAAGGAGTAGAAGTGACTTTGTTTGATATAAATGATAATCAAATTGGTTCAACTATCACTACTGACGAAAACGGACATTATTCTTTTGAAAATGTAGTGCAAGGATCCTATTACTTAAAATTTGATGCAACTGTTGTCAATCCCGGTTATAAAGAAACAGCAGTGGATCAAGGTAATGATGATTGGTTAGACAGCGATGTTGATGGTTCACAAAACGGTACAACTGCAAATTTTTATGTATATGATGGAGAAGATAATCAGGGAATGGATGCAGGTTATTTTTTAACGGCAACAATTGGAGATTTTGTTTGGGAGGATGTAGATGGAGACGGAATTCAAAATTTTGATGATGAAGGTATTCTCGGAGTGGAAATTTCACTGACAGGAGTTAACGGTACAGGTGAATCAATAAATATGGGACCTGTGATTTCAGATAACAATGGATTTTATGAGTTTACAAATTTAGATCCCGGAACATATACTTTGCATTTTGATATTGGAGCCAGTGGAATGGATGCCTTAACATTTCAGGGATCCGGATTACCTGATGATAGTGATCCTGACCCGGAAACAGGCGATGTTGAAGATATAGTTATATCCAGTGGAGAAATTAATAATGATATTGATGCCGGATTTTATAGATATCCTGTTGTTGGAGATTATGTGTGGGAAGATTTGAATAAAAATGGAATTCAGGATCAAGATGAACCCGGTATGGAAGGAATAGAAGTGACATTGGACATTCTTTTTTCATATACAACTTATGTTACTACCACGGACGAAAATGGGCATTACATATTTGACAAGTCGTTGCAACTCCGTCCATCTGAAAGTCAATTGCATTTTGAAAAGCCGGATGAATATGTTTTTACAATAATAAATGCCGGACCGGATTCATTGGATTCTGATGTTATTCCGGGTAGTGGAGTAACATATTTCTTTTCACTATATTCAGGACAAGAAGATTTGACTTATGATGCAGGAATGTATGGTGAAGTAAAAATTAGCGGTGAAACTTGGCTGGATTTTGATTATGACGGCATTCAAGAAACCAATGAAGCTCCTATGACCGGAGTGTATGTCGTTTTGCACAGAGCTTCGGATGATTCGGTTGTTGCTGATACATATTCCAATGAAGACGGGAAATACGAATTTTCCGGCAATCCGGATATCTACCCGGATGATTATTATATTGAATTTGAAAATTTGGAAAATTATATATTTACATTACAAGATCAGGGTGATGAAGATAAAGATAGCGATGTCAATCCTGAAACAGGCTTTACTCCGGTATTTACTTTAAATCAAAACGAGGTAGTTACTGATGTTGATGCAGGTTATTATTTCAGCCCTTATAATGACTGTGATGATAATCCGGCAGGAGAATGTATAGATGCTCCGGTATTTTGTGATCTTGAGGAGCTAAATGACTACTGTGCTACAATGACAGAACAGTGGGAACAGATACAAATACCCGGATGTGGAGTGGGATATGCATTTCATAATCCGTCATGGGTTGCTTTTGTTGCAAATGCGGAAGAAATGTCATTAACTATTCATACGGGAGATTGTGTTGCGGGGGGAGTACAATTAGGAATTCAATGGGGGATTTATGATGACTGTGATTTTAATAATCCGATAGCACTTCAATGTCCTTGTGTTCCTCTTGGAGAAATACCCGTAAATTTGACAGGACTAACTGTTGGAAAGACATATTATTTCTTTATTGACGGTTGTAATGCTACTCAATGTACTTTTTGGTTGGAAGTTACTTCTTCGACAGATGCTCCTGAAATTTCAGGACCTCAATCTATTTCCTGTGACAGCTTACCTGATTGTGACAGTATTTATGCTGGTTCCGATGTTGATTTTACTATGAATGGCATTAGCAATGCTACTGATTATACATGGATTGTATATGACTCGGAGGATATTAATGGTACGGAATATCATACTGAAATACCGACCAAGACTATTCATTTTGATTCGACAGGGACTTATGTCATTTGCGGGTTTGGTTCAAATGATTGCTATACAGGTGATACATTATGCATAACAGTTGAGGTGTTAGATCATGAATGCAATTTAGACAGCATCAATTTTTCTTTGGAAAATAATGTCTGTTTCTATGATTGTAATGGTATGATCGATATAACCGGTATAAATAATGGAATACCTCCATATAATTATAACTGGAGTAACGGTGATAGTACATCTGTGATCGATAGTTTATGTAATGGAATATACATTGTGACAATTACAGATGCTTTTAGTTGCAGTATAATCGATACATTTGTAATATCTTCACCATCTCTTTTGCATGTAGATGCTTATGCAAATGGTGAAACAAAATATAATGCAAAAAATGGTACGGCAGGAGCAAATCCATCCGGAGGTATGCCCCCTTATAAATTTTTGTGGAGCACAGGTGATACCACAAAAGATATTGATTCTCTGGCTCCGGGAATATATACCGTAACTTTAAGTGATTCATTTCAATGTGTTGATGTAGATACTGTTAAGGTTGATGCATTTGTTTGTGCTCAAATGACTGTCAACTCAGTTATTAATAATGCCTCCTGTTTTGGAGAATGCGATGGAACTGTCAATATAGAAAGTGTGGATAATGCTACCTCTCCGTTGGCTTATCATTGGAATACCGGTGTTGATTCTCAATTTATTGATAGTTTATGTGCTGGAATTTACATAGTGACTGTTACCGATTCGTTTGATTGTGTTGTTGTAGATACTTTTACAGTAGGACAGCCTGATGATATAGTAATCTATGTTGATACTGTCATAAATATTTCAGGTTCAAATCTGGGCGCTATTTTAATAACAGCAAATGATAAAGGAAATTATATTTACAGTTGGGCCGGCCCTGATGGTTTTTCTAAGAATAAAGAAGATATTATATTGTTGGATGATCCCGGTTGCTATACTTTAACTGTTACTGATACCATTACAAATTGTTCAAAAGATTCAACGATATGCATTGAAGATCTGACAGATATATATCAATTGGGAAATGCCGGTTTTGATGTAAAAATCTTCCCGAATCCGGCATCTGATATTCTTTATTTGGATTTTAATGAAAATATGAATGATATTCGGATCAGGATTGTAGATATTTCAGGGAAAGAATATAAGATACTAACTGAGAAAGTTTCAGGAAAGATGCTAAAGATAAATGTTGAAAATATGATTTCCGGTCTATATCTGCTTGAGATCATGAATCAAGACAAGATTGTATACAAAAAAGTTATAATAGAGGAATAAGATTTTTTGCAAGATCAAAAAGAGAGACTTTCTAAAAAAGTTTGGTTATTAAAAATGAGCTTTCGCCCAAACCCTGCCAAAGGGATAAATATAGGGTGGCTGATTTTCAATGATTTACCTTAGGTTGCCGAGCTTGTCGAGGTATAGG
>JALVEG010000343.1 GCA_027031145.1 Saprospiraceae bacterium
TTGTAGAAAAGCCTTTGTGTATAAGGGAAGAAGAGCTTGAAGAAATAAATAAAAAATATGATGGAAGTATAGTTTTACAAGTAGGATTTAATAGAAGATTTTCTCCTTTCATCGAAAAAATAAGAGAGACAATTACTACACCTTGCAGTATCAATTACAGAATCAATGCAGGAATTATTCCCAAAGATGTATGGATACAAGATAGGGAAATAGGTGGCGGTAGAATTATTGGTGAAGTTTGCCATTTTATTGATACTTGTAGTTATATAGCTAAGAGTAGGGTTAAAGAAGTAGTGGCGTTTTGTATCAATAAAAATGACAAATCGATTCCTGATGAAGATAATGTGAGCATACTTTTGAAGTATGAAAATGGAAGTACAGCCACTATCACCTATTTTGCATATGGTGACAATAGTATGCCAAAAGAGTATATTGAAGTTTTTGCAAATGGTGTGAGTATATCGATGAATGACTTTAAGGAATTGGTGATTTATGAAAATGGCAAAAGAAAAAAAATGAAGTCTGCCAATCAAGATAAAGGATTCATAAACGAATTTAAAGCTTTTAAAAATGCGGTAGAATCGGGTAAGCTGGCTATACCTTTTGAGAGTATTTATAATACTACGAAAACCACTTTTAAGATCTTGGAGAGTTTAAAGATAAACGAGGTTGTAGAGGTTGAATAAATATTTTTTGTTATTGAATACTGTTAAATATTTGAAAGTAAAACAGATATATTTTAGATTATTATATTTTATAAGGCATAAGGTTTTGAGAAAAAATTATCCTTTGCAGAAAAATTCCATTGTTCAAAATTTTCCATGGGAAAATTTTATTGATAGTTATCAAAGTTGTAGAGAAAGTGAATTTTATTTTTTGAATTTGCGCAAAAGGTTTGAAAATGCAATCGATTGGAATTTCGCAGAATACGGCAAACTCTGGACATATAATTTGAGTTATTTTGAATACCTCAATCAAAGAGATATGACAAAAGAAGAGGGTTTGAGGTTTATTGGAGAATTTATAAAGAATATAAACAATATCAAAGATGGTATGGAACCTTATCCGATAAGTTTGCGAGGGATAAATTGGATAAAGTTTTTAAATAGATTTGGTATCAGTGATAAAAATATCAATGATAGTCTATATGCGCAATATTATATTTTATTGGATAATCTTGAATATCATTTGCTTGGAAATCATCTATTAGAAAATGGCTTTAGTTTATTTTGGGGCGGCATCTTTTTTAAAGATGATAGGCTTTTGCGTAAGGGAAAAGAGATTATATACCAAGAATTGCAAGAACAGATTTTAGATGATGGAGCGCATTTTGAGCTTAGTCCGATGTATCACAAAATTATACTTTTTCGATTGCTTGACAGTATCAATCTGTTGGAAAACAATAAAAAATTGAATGATGATGAATTTGTAGAGTTTTTGAGAGAAAAAGCTTCATTGATGATAACATGGTTGAAAAATATCAGCTTTAAAAATTATGATTTTCCACTTTTGAATGATAGTGCGTTAAACATTGCTCCAAAAACACACGATCTTCTTGATTATGCAAAAAGTTTACAGATAGATTTTCTACCTACTTTGCAATTGAAAAGCTCAGGGTATAGAAAAATAAGTAAAAGTCGCTATGAATGTATCGTAGATGTTGGAAAAATCGGGCCGGATTATATCCCCGGACATGCTCATGCAGATACGTTTAATTTCGTTGTGCATATAGAAAATACTCCTTTTATCATAGATACCGGTATTTCAACTTATGAAGCTGGAAAAACTAGAGATTATGAAAGAAGCACAAAAGCTCACAATACTGTAGAAATCAATGACGCCAACAGTAGTGAAGTCTGGGGTAGCTTTAGAGTAGCAAATAGGGCAAAGGTAGTAAAGCTACAGGAAGATGATGATTTTATACAGGCCACTCATGATGGATATTGCAAAAAATTTGGCATCTTGCATACTAGGAAGTGGTATTTTTGGGATAGCAAGATTGTAGTGGAAGATCAGTTGAACAAAAAAGCCAATGCAGTATTTAGGCTCTATTTTCATCCTGATGTGAGTATTGATGAGATAAAAAAGAGAATAAAAGCGGAAAATTTCGAAATAAAAGAATGTTTAGTAGCATTTGAATATAATAAGCGCGTAAAATCGAAAGTACTGGAAATACCTTTTGAGAAAGAATTGAAAGTTGAAATAATAGTATGAGAATATTATTTATAACCGATAATTTTCCTCCAGAAGTCAATGCGCCAGCTACAAGGACATATGAACATATACAAGAGTGGATGAAATACGATGATGTTCAAGTGACAGTTTTGACTTGTGTGCCAAATTTTCCGCATGGTAGGGTATTTGAGGGCTATGAAAACAAACTCTATCAAAAAGAGTATTATGAAGGTATAGAAGTTATAAGGGTTTGGAGCTATATAACGAAAAATAAGGGATTTGTAAAAAGAGTTATAGATTATATGAGCTTTGGATTGAGTTCATTTGTGGCAGGATTATTTTTTAAATATGACATTATTATTGCTACATCGCCTCAGTTTTTAACTACTTGGAGTGCATATGGGCTTAGCAAGATAAGAAGAAAACCTTGGATTTTTGAGCTCCGTGATTTATGGCCAGAATCTATTAAAGCAGTGGGTGCAGCCAAAAATGAGAAGCTCATAAAATTTTTGGAAAAAAT
>JALVEG010000344.1 GCA_027031145.1 Saprospiraceae bacterium
CCTTCTGTCCCCTTCACCTCTTTCTTCTCTCTCTTTGATGTAATCAGGTTTAGGTAGTAATGCTTTACGGCTCAATCTGAGTTTTTTTGTTTTAGGATCTATATCAATCAACTTAACTCTGAATTTATCACCGACATTTACAGCATCTTCAACATTTTCAATTCTTGAATAAGATAACTCGGAAACATGTACCAAACCGCTTTTCTTACCTAAGAAATCTACAAATACACCATAGGGCATTACCGTTTTTACAACGGCATCAAATTCATCTCCTATTTGGGGTTTGTATGTGATCTCTTTTATAATTTTAATTGCAGCTTCAATATCATCTTTATTAGAACTGAAAACATGGACAAGTCCCCTGTCTTCTTCTTCTGTTATTGTAATGGTTGTGTTTGTGGTTTTTTGGATTTCCTGAATTACTTTTCCTCCCGGTCCTATTACTTCACCGATTTGATCGGTCTTGATTTCAACTACGCTTATTCTTGGAGCATGAGGTTTTAGATCCTCTCTCGGCGCATCAATTGTTTTGTTCATTTCATTGAGGATGTGCGCTCTTCCTTCCTTTGCCTGAAGCAAAGCATTTTCCAGGATTTCATAAGGCAAGCCGTCTATTTTGATATCCATTTGACAGGCTACAATTCCGTTTTTAGTTCCTGTAACTTTAAAATCCATATCTCCGATAGCGTCTTCATCTCCCAATATATCAGAAAGAACAACAAATTTTTCGCCATCAGTAATCAAACCCATTGCTATTCCGCTAACTCCTTCCTTGATTGGAACTCCGGCATCCATCAATGCCATAGAACCACTACATACGGTAGCCATTGAAGAAGATCCGTTTGATTCCAATACATCAGAAGTGATTCTGATTGTATAGGGGAAATCTTCCGGTAAGACTTTTCTAAGTGATCTGCCCGCCAAATTACCATGTCCGACTTCTCTACGTCCGGGACCTCTCATCGGTTTAACTTCACCAACCGAAAATCCGGGAAATGAGTAATGCAAAATGAAATCATCATAATATGAATTCAATGCATTGTCAACCATGATTTGATCCATCTTAGTTCCTAATGTAAGGATAGATAAAACCTGTGTTTCTCCCCGGGTGAAAACAGCAGAACCATGACTTGAAGGGATAAGGTCGACTTCTGACCATATATTTCTGATCTCATCAGGTTTTCTTCCGTCCATTCTGATATTTTCATCCAAAATAAGCTTTCTGAAAATCTCTTTTTTGATTTTATCAAAATAAGTTGAGATCAATTCTGAATTTTCTTCATACCATTCATCTCCTTTTTCTTCTTTGAGGTTTTCTTTTAATTCTTTTTCTATTTCTTTCAGCTGTTTTTTCCTTGTTAATTTATCCATAGCTCCTCTGGCTATGCTTTCAATTTTATCGCTGATGTTTTTCTCTACAATTTCTTTAAGTTCTGGACTGTCCGGCTGTTCTTCAGGCTCTCTTTTTATCAAAGCTTTATCTCCAACTAATTTAGCCAAATCCAACTGTGCTTCCACTTGTGTTTTTATTGCATCGTGGGCAACCTTTATAGCTTCTACGATTTCAATCTCACTAACCTCGTCAGCTTCACCTTCTACCATCATTACATTATCTTTAGTTGCTGCAACGATTAGATCAAGTCTGGCATTTTCAAGTTGATCCCTTTTAGGGTTGATTTGATATTCTCCATCGATTTTTGCCACCCTTACTTCAGAAATAGGTCCTTCCCATGGAATATCAGATACGCTTAAAGCACTGGAAGCAGCTAAAGCAGCCAATGCATCAGGCATTACTCCGTCTTCAGCTGAAAGTAAAGTAATGTAAACCTGTGTTTCATTCATGTATCCGTCAGGAAACAAAGGCCTTAATGCCCTGTCAACTAATCTTGATACCAATATTTCATTATCAGATAATCTTCCTTCTCTTCTAAAGAAATTACCGGGAATCCTTCCGGCAGATGCGAATTTTTCCTGATAGTCTACGGAAAGAGGAAAGAATGATTGGTTTTCTTTTGCTTCTCTGGCAGAAACCACTGTTGCCAATAATATAGTTTTCCCAATAGTTACTGTAACCGAACCATCAGCCTGATCAGCCAATTTTCCTGTTTCAATAATAACATCGTTTCCATTTGGCATTGTAAATGAAATGGAAATTCCTTGTTTTTTACCCATAATAATAATTAAATTTTAATTGCACCTTATTTGAAATGCACTTTGATGCGGAAAATAGTTTGCCGCAATAAATAAAAAATATAGTTAATTTGATAAACTAAGAATTGAATTATTTTCTGATTCCTAATTTTTCAATTAATTCTCTGTATCCTACGATATCTTTTCTCATAAGATATTTTAGAAATCTCTTTCTTTTACCAACTTTAGTCAAAAGTGCTCTTCTGCTTACCTGGTCCTTTTTGTTTTCATTAAGGTGATGTGAAAGTATTTTAATCTCTTCGGTAAGTAATGCTACTTGTCCTTCAATTGAACCGGTATTGGTGTCTGATCCACCAAATTCTTTAAAAATTTCTTTTTTCTTTTTTGAATCTAATAATACGCTCATTTTATTTGTTTTTACTAAGTTTAATTACGAAAATCTTCATTAGCGCCGCAAAGGTACTATTTATTTAATAAATAATACAATCCATTTAAATATATTTCTTTTTTTTTGAAAAAAAGCCCTGTTTACGGTGTTTTTCTGAATTATCACAAAGATTAATACAATTTAATATTGTTTTTGTTTTGAAAACAACAATTTTAACAGCAAATTTTATAGTTTATTTTAAACAATTGAGGTTGCTCATGCATGTTATTTTAGTCAAAGCGATTATATCTAAGCAATAATAAAAAAAATATTAGTATCTGATTTTTTACGCAGAGCACCGGAGTATAAAACCGATGTAGTTTTAACGATCTGTGTCAAAATTAATACGTGTTTTGCTGAATTTTTAATAAAAAACTTAAAATTTATTTAAAAAATCTATTTTTTTACTTGATTTTTTAAAAAAAATAGATTATACGAAATTATTTTTAAAAAATCAATGTTAATACTAATAATGAATATATTTTTTTTTAAATAATTTTATATAAATATTAATAAATAAAGTATCTGGTCAGATAGATTGTTTTTGAAAAGATAAAAGTGTTTGTTTAGTCAAAATGATTTTAAATAAGTAGTTATAAAATAAAAAGGGAAAATTCTAATAAATGCGCCAGTTAAAAATAGAAAATAAAATCACAAACAGAGAAAGTGTTTCACTCGACAGATATTTGAGTGACATAAGCAAACTTGATCTGTTAACTCCTGAGGAGGAGGCGGAATTGGCTGCTCGTATTAGAAATGGAGATGAAGAGGCGTTGGAAAAATTAACTAAATCAAATTTAAGATTTGTCGTTTCAGTTGCAAAGCAATATCAAAATCAGGGATTGTCTCTGAGCGATTTGATAAATGAAGGAAATGTCGGGCTTATTAAAGCTGCAAAACGTTTTGATGAAACAAAAGGTTTTAAATTTATTTCGTATGCAGTATGGTGGATACGACAGTCTATTTTGCAGGCAATAGTTGAATATAGCAGGATAGTAAGACTCCCTGTCAACAAAGTTACCACATATAATAAGGTGCAGCAGGCATATTCGTCATTTGTTCAGGAGTTTGAAAGAGCTCCCACCAATGAAGAATTGGCAGAAGTACTGAATATGACGCCAAAGCAGGTAAATGATATCTTAAGCATTGGAAATAAACATGTTTCTTTTGATGCTCCGGTTTCCAATGAGGATAGCGATGCAACCCTTATAGATTTTTATGTCCAGTCCGATTATGAACAAACGGATCGAAAACTTATTGAAGAATCTATGTCGGAGGATGTAGATATAAATTTATCTGTTCTTAGTCCAAGAGAAAAAGCCATTTTGAAAGCCTATTATGGATTAGGAGAATTTCAGGAAATGAATTTGGAAGAAATAGGGGATATGTTCAATCTTACAAGAGAGAGGGTTCGTCAAATAAAAGAAAGGTCTATCCGGAAACTTAGGAAATCATTTAAAAGAGGTGTTTTTCGAAAATATTAAACCATTTTGGTTTCTTAATTATTGAATCCAGTTTGTTGAAGGATAAATATTTCACCCAACAAAGATTATTTGATTCACAACAATTTATATTACAGATTTTTATTATTTATCTCGACTTTAAAGAAATAACAGGACATATCATTTCTTCCATTGATATACCTCCATGCTGGAATGTGTCATTATAAAGCCTGTTGTAATAATTGTAGTTGTTTGGATAAAGAAAATAATAATCTTCTTTGGCAAAAATAAATCGTGAACTAACATATGGCGTTGGTAATCCTGCTTTTTCAGGTTTGTCGATTAAAAATACATTCTTTTTATCAAATTGAAGATTTTTTCCTGTCTTATATCTTAAATTGGTAGTAGTTTCTTTGTCTCCTATTACTTTTGATGGTCTTTTTACTCTTATGGTTCCGTGGTCTGTGGTTATTATTATCCTTATATTTTTATTGCTTAAATATTTTAAAGTTTCAAATAAAGGAGAGTTTTTAAACCATGATAAAGTCAATGATCTATATCCTTTTTCATCACTTGCCAATGCTTTTAAAACATCCATCTCGGTTCTGGCATGTGAAAGCATGTCTATAAAATTGTATACTAAGACTGTCAAATCATAATTTAGAATATTGCTTGCATTTTCATAGACTTGTTTTGCAACTTTAGTATTCAGGATTTTAACATATTGGTGCTTAATATTTTTTCTGAATACTCTTTTTATTTGTTCGATTAATAAATCTTCCTCATGTAAATTTTTTCCTCCTTCTTCAAAATCATTAACCCACCAATCAGGATATTTTTTTGCTATATCTCCCGGTAACAGACCGGCAAATATTGAATTTCTGCTGTATTGAGTAGTCGTTGGAAGAATACTGAAAAAAGCATTCTCGCTTTCTTTTCTATAATATTGAAGAATCAAAGGTTCTAATATTTTCCATTGATCAAATCTTAAATTATCGAGTAAAAACATGACAGTAGGAACCTTTTCTTCTATTTTAGGGAACACATATTCCTGCATCAATTCATGGGAAAGTACCGGTTTATTTTCATTGTTCTCAATCCAATTTAAATAGTTTCTGGATATAAATCTTGAAAATTCCGAATTAGCTTCGTTTTTCTGCATTGAAAGGATGTCTGACATTTCCACTACATTGCTATTGTCAAGTTTTATTTCCCATTTCACCAGTTTCAAATATGTGGTAACCCAATCCTGATAATTCATTCCACTTCCGATATCCATAAGCATTGTTCTGAATTCCTGTTGGTAATCAGATGCAGTTTTTTCTTTTATCAATCTGTTGTTATCGATGATTTTTTTTAAACTAAGCAGTATTTGATTTGGATTTACGGGTTTTATCAAATAATCATCGATTTGAGAACCGATGGCTTCTTCCATGATGTTTTCTGTCTCATTTTTTGTGATCATTACAACAGGGATAATTGGTCTTATTTCTTTTATTTTTTCCAGAGTCTCCAATCCGGTCAGCCCCGGCATTGACTCATCAAGAAAAACAATGTCAATATCTTCATCTTTTTTAAGTATATCAAGGGCATCATAACCATTACTTATTGTAGTGACGTTATAACCTTTTTTATTTAAAAAGAATAGTTGAGGTTTAAGAGTCTCAATTTCATCATCAACCCATAATATTTTTATTTCAGCCATTTTATATATTTTGATAGTTATTATTTTGAAAGAACAATAAACTTAACGACATTTGTATAATATATATTTTCATTTATGAATAAAAAGAAAATTTTTAATGATCCTTTGTATGGATTGATTGGTTTTGATCATGAAATTATTTACAAACTAATAGATCATCCGTTTTTCCAGAGATTGAGAAGAATAAAACAAATGGGTTTGGCGGATTATGTTTACCCCAGTGCAAATCATACCCGTTTTTCTCATAGTTTAGGAGCATTATATCTGTTGAAGAAATCGATTGAAACATTGAAATGGAAAGGTGTGGAGATCAGTGATGAAGAATATAAGGCTGCGAGTATAAGTATTTTGCTTCATGATATCGGGCATTCTCCGTTTTCACATTCTCTGGAGAAAGTTTTTTTACCATTGAGTCATGAAGAAATGTCCTTGAAACTTATGCATAAGTTAAATGATGAATTTGACGGTGAACTGGAGATGGCTATCCAAATGTTTCAAGGTAAATACCACAGACAATTCTTTCATCAATTAATCTCAGGACAGGTTGATGTTGATCGTCTCGATTATCTGACAAGGGATAGTTTTTTTACCGGTGTTGCAGAAGGAGTTGTAGGTTATGACAGAATTATTAAGATGTTTAATGTTATTGAGGATAAATTGGTGATTGAAGAAAAAGGAGTGTATTCCATTGAGAAATTTCTAATAGCAAGAAAAATTATGTATTGGCAGGTATATATGCATAAAACATCGATAGTTGCAGATAAAATGTTGAATATTTTATTAAATTATACCCTAAATGAAGCACATGAAAAAGATTTTAACTTATTACCGGAAAGCTTGAAAGTTTTTAAAGAAATTGAAGATATTGAAGACAAGGTTCTCAAATTAACTAAAATTGATGATTCGGATATTGTTTTTGCATTAAAAAATCTGGTTAGATCAGGTGATGAATTAATTTGGTTTCTATCAAACGGGTTGCTGAAGAGAAAGTTGCTAAAGATAATATTTACAGACTCCAAAATTGATAAAGAAAATATCAATACTCTGATTTCTAAAAGTGAATTAAGCAAATCATTGAGTGATAAAACCAAAGAAAAACTCTTCATTACCGGTTCAGAGGTTAATGATATTTATAATAGTAATATTGATGATGAGATATTGATTTTGTCAAAAAACGGGGAAATTGAACCAATAAGTAAATATATCCAATTTCTGGCAAACATGTATAAAAGTGTTAAATATTTTGGAATTTATATATAGTATACATATCTTTGTATTATTGTTTTATTAATTTATCAGATAGGATGTTTTTTGATTTAAAATATTTCTAACTGGTGATTTGTTAATTATTTAAATAGATTAAAAATTGTTTTATTATGAAAAAAAATACTCTGTTATTTTCGCTGTTTTTTATATTTATGGTAAATATGGCTTTTGCCCAGCCAGGACCGGAATTGAAAAATGCAGAACCGGGAAAATGTTATGCAAAATGCTATACGCCTACGACTTATGAAAATTATACAGTTCCTGTGACAATTAAGGCAGCTTCGATGAGAGTGGAGTTTACGCCTGCTACATTTGCTGATGCTTCAGAGCAAATTTTGAAAAAACAAGGAAGAAAAGATTATTCTCCTGTTGCTGCAAAATTTGAAAAAGCATCAAAAAGAGTTTTAGTGAAAGATAGTTATAAAGTATTAAAAGTTATTCCTGCTCAGTTTGAAACTGTCAAGGAAGAAGTATTGGTAAAAGAAGCTTATAAAGTTGCTAAAGTAATACCTGCTACTTATAAGGTAGAGACATTTCAAAAAATGGTTAAACCTGGATATACTGTTTATGAGAAAAAACCGGTGGAATATAAGACCGTTCCTGAGGAGATAGAAATATCCCCTGTATCTACGAAATGGGTTAAAAAGAAATCCGGTGATAATTGTAATTCAGCAAATCCGGATGATTGTACTATTTGGTGTAAAGTTGAAGTACCGGCAGTATACAAAACTGTCAATAAAAAAGTAAAAGGTACTTGTGAAGAAGGTTGGATGCTTAAAGGAGATGATTGTGTAAAAACAGTAAAAGTAGATCCTGTTTACAAAACGTATAAAAAGAAAGTTATTGATACTCCTTCAAAAGTTGAATATGTTGATGTACCTGCGGTTTATAAAACAAGAACATACCAAAAACTGGTAGCGGATGCAAGAGTTGAAGAAGAAGTAATTCCTGCTGTTTATAAAGACTGGAAATATGATAAATTAGTTGCTAATGCAACAGTAACTGAGACAGATGTTCCTGATGTATATGCAAACAGAGCATTCAAAACTTTAGCATCTGATGCTGATATGAAAGAAATTGTGGTACCGGCTGAAATAATAAATATAACAAAAACCAAAATTCTTGCACTAGGTAAATTCTCTGATGAATATAGGGAAGTGAAATGTGAATTGTTGGATTACAATTTATTGCCTATCAATTGGGATTTTAATAGCGCTACATTGAATAGCAAAGCCAAAAAGATAATAGATGCTAAACTTCTGCCTTTATTAAAAGCAGGACATAGAATAGAAATTGTTTCTCATACTGATTCAAGAGGTTCTGATTCATACAATATGGATCTTTCGGAAAGAAGAGCTAAAGCTGTTGTCAGGTATTTGATATCAAAAGGAATTAGTCCTGAAATGTTGGAATCTAAAGGTTTTGGAGAAACTATGTTGAAAAATAATTGTTCAAATGGTGTTCCTTGTACAGAAGAACAACATTTACAAAACAGAAGAACTGAATTTAGGATTTTAAATTAATTCTAAAACAAAAATATATTACTTTTAAGGCCTCTTTTTATTAAGAGGCTTTTTTATTATTTTATTGTTTTAATATAATTGAGGAATAAAGTCTTTATTATTTAGTTAAAATTATAGAGTAATTTTAAGTGATAAGTATTATTTTATAAATAATTTAGTTACTTTGCAATATTATTCTAATAAGTGTATGTAGAAATAAAAATAATGAAAAAATGATAATGAATTCAAAATATCTGATAATAGCAATTTTATTAATGTTTATTATTGGTTTTAATTCTTGTGTTACCAAAAAGGAAATAACATATTTTCAGGATTCGGAACAGGATACGGTTTTGGTAACAAATCAAAAATACAATATTGTTTTTCATCCGGGAGATATCATAACGATTACGGTTTCAGCTGCTGATCTGGAATCTGTCAGGCCTTTCAATATGCCTGTTGTTAGTTTTAATGCGGCTGACGGCAGAATATCAGGTGCACAAAGGCTGCAGGATTATCTTATTGATATTAATGGTGATATAGATTTTCCTGTATTGGGCAAAATTCATTTGGCAGGCTTAACGAGAAATGAAGCCACTTCTCTGTTAGTGAAAAAATTGAAAGAATATATTGAAAATCCTATAGTAAATATAAGACTGACAAATTTTAAGATCACTGTTTTGGGTGAAGTCAAAAGACCCGGTACCTATGTGGTACAGAATGAACGTATAACTTTGCCAGAGGCTTTGGGCCTGGCCGGAGATATGACTATATCGGGAAAACGTGATAATGTATTGGTGATACGGGATATAGGAGGGGAGCAGTATAAATTCAGAGTAAATTTAACAACCGATGATGTATTTACTTCTCCTGTATATTTTCTGGCTCAAAACGATGTTGTTTATGTAGAACCCAAAAAAGCTCTGATAAGAGATTCTTCTTTTGGAAAAAGTACGTCAATTGCCTTTTCGGTAGTATCATCACTTGTTTCTCTTGGTGTTTTAATTGTTTCTATTATTTCTATATCTAAATAGAATTGTTTTATTGAAAAAATATCTAAAAAATTATGGAATTTGAGTTGAATAATAATCCTTTGAACCAAAATACAGAAGACGAAATTAATATTAGGGAGCTTTTGGATAAGTATTTGAGGTTTTGGCCCTGGTTTATTGTTAGTATTATGCTTTTTGGTGGAGGAGCATATCTTTATCTAAGATATGTATTGCCTATTTATGAAGCCAATGCTTCTATCTTGATTAAAGATAAAAAATCCGATGGTATTGGTTCTGAATTGTCCGCTTTTGAAGACCTGGGTATCGCTACCGGAGGAAACAGAAATGCTGTAAATCAAATATATATATTAAAATCCAATATTTTACTTGAAAAGGTTGTAAATGATCTGGATTTAAATATATCATATCTTAATCTGGGAACTTACAGAAAAAGATTTGGCTTAAAGGAAATTCCCTTATATAAAGAATCTCCGGT
>JALVEG010000345.1 GCA_027031145.1 Saprospiraceae bacterium
GCTATTTCAAAAAATAATTTTGAAAAGACTATAAAGGATAATTTGCAGTTGCTGATGAAAAAGGACAAAGATGTTGAGGTGACAGTAAGTCTTGGATATGACCGTAGCACCAATTACGGATTGTACCTGCGGATACTTGACGGTATCAAAAACGCATTCAAAAACGCTTATGATGAATATGCAATGTCAAAATTTAAGCATAAGTTTGATCATTGCAGCAAAAAGGAAAAAGAAAAGATATACAATTCCCTTTCACTTGACGTTTGGGAAATGCCGGTCTCCGATTATTTGGCGGCGGAGAAGTAATAATTAAAACCACTAAGGACACTGAGAATACACTAAGAATGCACTAATCAGGGCTTATTTATAGTGATTTGTATCATTTTACTGGTTAAAAACTATGAAAATAAAACATCTTGCTTTTAATTTTTTCCTTTCAAAAAGCATCCTGCTTTAGTATTTACATTTTTTTTCTATATTTGTTGTTTGATAACATTTATGGAATAGAAAACGGGAGATACTAATTATTAAAAAAGTAAATTATGAATCAGCAATTTTCAGTAATTGATTATTTGATTTTTGGATTGTATGCAGTGATTATTTTAGCTGTAGGGTTATTTATGTCCAGAACCAAAAAAGGAGAAGTAAAAACAACGGAAGATTATTTTTTGGCGGGTAAAACACTTCCTTGGTGGGCTATAGGTGCTTCGTTGATCGCAGCGAATATTTCTGCCGAACAATTTATAGGAATGTCCGGTTCCGGATTTGCTGTTGGGTTGGCTATTGCATCTTATGAATGGATGGCAGCACTAACATTGATAATTGTAGGAAAATATTTTTTGCCTGTATTCTTAAAACAAGAAATTTATACGATACCGGAGTTTGTTGAAAAGCGATTCAATACGTCTTTGAAGACCATTCTTGCTGTATTTTGGATAGCACTTTTTGTTTTTGTCAATCTTACTTCAGTAATCTATCTCGGAGGGAAAGCTCTTGATACCATATTAAGTGGAGGAGACGGGTCGGATATTATGTTGTATATGATTGGTCTGGCATTGTTTGCAGCTGCATATTCGGTTTGGGGAGGATTATCTGCCGTAGCATGGACTGATGTTATACAGGTAGTATTGCTTATAATTGGTGGACTTATCACAACTTTTATTGCTTTGAACCATGTTACTGCCGAAGGAGGAGTACTGAACGGGATGGAGCATATTTATGATGTTGCCGGTGATAAATTTCATATGATCCTTAGTAAGGATAATCCTGAATTTTCAAATCTGCCCGGAATTGCTGTCTTAATTGGTGGAATGTGGGTTGCTAATTTGTATTACTGGGGTTTTAATCAATATATTATTCAGAGGGCATTGGCTGCAAAATCATTGAGAGAGGCTCAAAACGGTATTGCTTTTGCAGCTTTTTTGAAAATAATTGTTCCCATGATCGTTGTTATCCCGGGAATAATAGCTGCTGTTATGTACAAGGAAAATATTGCAAATGCTGTTAATGCTTTTTCAAATGGCGGAAGCATAAATTATGATAAAGCATATCCCTGGTTGATAAGTACTTTTGTGCCAGCCGGATTCAAGGGTTTGGTTGTTGCTGCTTTGTCAGCAGCTATAGTTTCATCATTGGCTTCGATGTTGAATTCCACTTCTACTATTTTTACAATGGATATCTACAAGCCCTATATCAATAAAAAAGCAGGAAATAAACAGTTGGTAACCATTGGAAGGATAACGGTTTTGGTAGCATTGGTTGTTGCGACATCTATAGCTAAAACAATGGGTTCCATACCTCAAATGTTTCAATATATCCAGGAATATACGGGAATTGTGAGTCCCGGTATTTTGGCTGTATTTTTAATGGGACTGTTTTGGAAAAAGACTAATGTTAAAGCTGCAATTGTCGGAGTTCTGGCTTCGATTCCTATCGCATTGGCTTTAAAATTTTTACCGATCGATATGCCTTTTTTAGACCAAATGCTTTACACCTTGTTGATGACAATGGCGGTAATAGTCGGAGTATCATTAAATACCGGAGAAGGAGACGATGATCCAAAAGCTATCCCGTTATTGAAAGAAACATTTTTAACAGGAAGAGCATTTAATATCAGTGCATATATTATTCTGATTATTTTGGTATTGTTGTATTCCGTATTTTGGTAGGGTGCTTGTCTTTGTGAACCTTTGTGAGCTGTGATCTTAAAATCTCTTTATGCTGAAATAGACACAAAGACCGAAGTACATGAAGTACAACTAAGAATTTCTACTTTATGTAATGATACCGATAAAATGCATTTTATTTATAATTGTTAAGGTGTTAATAACCGGGATAAAGCTCAATAACAAGTAACCTGAGTAGTTGCTATTTTGTTTATATTATTCTTCCACATTAAAAATTAACATATTTAATTAAAGTATAACGCAACTCTTTTCTTTTTTCAACTAATTACATATTGCAAAAATAAATATATGTAATTTTCCGCCAAATGAGCAAATTTTGTACCAAAATTTGCTCATTTTTA
Source organism: Saprospiraceae bacterium (assembly GCA_027031145.1). GTDB lineage: Bacteria > Bacteroidota > Bacteroidia > Chitinophagales > Saprospiraceae > JADJGA01. The sequence continues at coordinate 2,528 of JALVEG010000345.1, forward strand.
GTTAATTATGATTAATCATTAAGAAATTGAAATTATTTTTTTAACTTTGTAAAACTTAAACCGATGAAAAAATTAATTAAACTTATGGTGGTAATTGGTATGCTTTCTAATAGTATTTATTCGCAAATTCCTTGTATATATTTTGGTGCTAATTCAAATCAGGAAGAAAACAATGAAAGTTATCCTGAACAAGAGTATTGTCCGGAGTTACATCATAATGTTTCAGTAGAGATTCCGGTAATTGTTCACGTTCTTTATAATTCTGATTTTGAGAATGTTGATTATGGTGAAGTTATTGAAATGATTGATGATTTTAATAATAAAATGTATTCAAAAGATGTAAGTACAACTGATGATCCTGACTATCAAGATGTTAAAGTAAATGTTTCAATCCAATTAAAGTTAGCTGATATAAATGGGACATGTACTCCTGGATATGAAAGAATTTTTATTGATAAACCTTGGATTGATGCCAATACTTTGGAAGAAAATGACGTTGAAAATAAAAGAATAAAGATCAACAATATTTGGGATACTAAGCATTATTTAAACATATGGATTGTCAAATCAATTAATATGATGTTATTTGATGAATTTTATAATTTAGTTGATACTAAAGTTTATGGATATACTGATGATAATAATATCAATGCTGAATTTAATGGTGATGGTATTGTACTTGACGATGATTATCTCCATGTTTTTATTCATGAATTTGGTCATTATTTAGACCTTTATCATATTTGGAGGGGAGGATGTCATAGTCCTATGAGAACCTGTAAAAAAGGAGATATGGTTAAAGATACGCCAACAAAGCATAGGGGGCTAGCTTATGTGATTTCTGAAGATATGTGTGATGAATGGCTCGAAGGATTTGAATCCGATACTATTACTATTGATGAAAAATTATGTTTTGCCTATAATGGAGATAATAAATATCAAGATCCAACAATAAATAATTATATGACATATCAGTGGAATTGTATGACGAGGTTTACAAGCGGACAATATAGAAGAATGGTTGCAAATCTTGAAGGAGTTAGACATGAATTATATGGAGAATTTGAAGAACAAAATATAGATATGTCTGACAATAAAGATTATTATGTTGATGATTTATTAACTGCATTAGGGCTTAATAACATTGATGATCTATGTAATTATGATAAAAATACATTTATTGATTTGGGGGGTAATCTGATTATTGATAACGGACCTAACCAGCAAGTATGTTTTAATAATTTGAATTTTGTTATGGATAAAAATGCTAAAATAAGCATTATTAATTACTCCAAATTAAGTATTAATAATGCTCGTATTTATAATTGTGATAATTTCTGGAAATATATTTTTGTTGAATCGGGTTCGACTATCAATTTATTAAATAGCACCATTGAAAGAGCCCACAAAGGCTTATTTGCTGAGAAAGGAGCAAATATTACTATTGATAATTGCGCTTTTAATAATAATGTTTATGGAATATACTTATCTGCAGATGGAGTTGGAAATCAAGCCAATATTAATTTAAATGAAACATTCTTTAATTCTGATGATACATATTATTATTTATCTGCTGATATTATGTGGGATAGGCCTTTTGCCGGCATATATATTGATGGGCACGATTATATTAATTTGAGTGCTCAAGAAGGGAAAAAGAATCATTATAAAAGGTTATCAAATGGAATAATTGCTTACAATTCAAGATTGAAAGTTGAAAATAGCATATTTGATGATATATATTCTGGTTTAGGAGATAATAATTTTGCAACCTTTTATAATGAAGGCTATGCAATAAAGATTGATGGAGGGGTAAATAGTTCGCAAATCATTAAAAACGAAATTACAGATTCCAAATATGGAATAGGAATAAATAATACTAATGTTAATATAGAAAACAATAAAATATATGATGTTGAACAAGGGATTTTGCTTGTTAGAGTTGGGGATTTTGATATTATAGAAAATGATATTAAAGCAGAGGAGAGAGGAATTTATATCGGGTTTAATCGTATTTTGATTCATGGCGATTATGTTATAGGAAGCAATGTGAGAAGAAATTATGTTACTATTTCAGACTTTGAAGAAAGTGCAAAAGCTATAGAATATGAAGAAGTGAAATCCGTGAGTTCTGATAACAATTGGCTGACAATAAACAGTAACGATGCAGGTTTTTATATTGCAAATTCTTATGATTGTCAGTTTTATGATAATACAATAGATATATTTGGAAATGATAGTGATGTGACGACAGATGCTATTCATATAGATGACTCTGATCATATATGGGTTGAAAATAGTCTTCTTCAAGATTATACTGCTGCTACTGATAATAACGGTATAAGTGCATTTGGAAGTCAAGGGTCATATTATTGCAATTATACATTTTATTTTGATAATGGGATGAAATTTTTTGATGATTGTGATGGGAGTTATATTAGAAGCAACAACTACAATTACAATCAGAGAGATCTTGTCCTCGGTCTTGAAGATGGTATAGGAGTAGCCAATTCTGATTCTTGGGTTGGTACACAAGGCTCAATAGATAATCTTAAGGGAAATGGTAATGAATGGCTGGGTTCAGATAGTAGAGCGCAGAATTCATCTCCTGAACTAATTGTTAAAATGTCAACGTTTTATGTGAATGCTTATGGTGATCAAAAATATCAACCTGAAATTATTAATGCAGAGGGAAATTGGTTTATAAACAATCCTGATATTAAGAATGAAAATTGGTGCAATGGAGATGATCCAGGAACAGATCTTCCTTGGAGATGTACGGATATAATTATGAAAATACAGAGAATTGATACTATGAGCAAGGTTGATGACTGTAAAAAACAAATGTGGCTATATAAATATTATAAAAAGCTAATTGAATTGAAAAAGGAAAATAAACTCTCAGAAGAATGTATAAAATTCTTGAATAGCAAAAAAAATAATGTACTGGTTAATATTGCAAATGTAAGTTTGGCATTGGATAGTTTGAGTTTAGTACAGACAAGTGATACCAATTTATTGAATGGATTGAATAATTTAACATCATTATTGGATAGTTTACATACTACAAGAAACATTAATTCAGAAGAATGGAATCAAACTGTGAGTAGTTACACCAATGTATTAAAAGAATATCAAGATAAAGACAATGGAGATAGAAATGGCAGAAGAACGAAGACAGATAGTTTGAAAAACGTGATTACCACCATTTCTGTTAAGGATTCTTGTTTGCAGATACTTCTTGATGTATTTAAAATCAAAGCCAATTTATTAAAATCTGATACCCTTAGCTCTGCAGAATTAGCGTATCTAGAGATTATTGCTAAGTCTTGTCCCACTGATTTGGGATATGGTGTATTTTCAGCACGAAGTATGTTGAGTCTTTATCGGAATATAAGATATCCGCATATAGAAGAATGTGTTTCCGGAGATTTGATTCAAAGAAGTGTTTCACAGGAAAAAAACAAAAAGCTTAAAGTATATCCTAATCCTGCAAATAATAGAGTCAATATTTTGGTTAATTTGGAGAAAAATGAAACCGGAATGATAAAAATTATGGATATAAACGGAAATATTTTAGAAAAGCGCAATGTAGGTAAAGAATCAAATTTATATAAAATTAATACAGAATCATTCGTTTCCGGTATTTATTTCATAAAATACAACAGCAATACAGGAATAAGAAAACTGGAAAAACTTATAATTTTAAGAAAATAGGTAAAATACATTAGAGGGTGTCTAAAGAGTTTCTCCATTGATTTAAAAAAAACAAACTTTTTAGACAGCCTCTTTTTAAAGTGGCGCATTTCATTTTTTCGCGTTGTTGGTTGATTCTCCTTTAGGAGATAGAGGCAAAGAATGGGGAAAGCGAAAAAATGAAATACCTCTTTCTAAAGATTTGAAAAATGAGAAAAAAAATATTGTTTATAACCATTTCTTTTACAATGCTTTTTTCGGTATTGTACGGTCAAATAAATAGAGATTATATATGGTTATCCGGATATGCTTACAGACCTGTAAAGGGGAATATTATTGATTTTAATAATAAAGGAATTGTAGATTCATTAATCATTGGAATGCCAATTGAAGATAATAATGCTTCAATTTGTGATAAAAAAGGAAAGTTGTTAATGTATTCAAATGGATGTAAAATCTATAATTATGAACGTGAATTGATTGAAAACGGAGATAGTATTAATTATGGATATGGAGAAAATTGGAGAAGGTTTTGTTCAAGTGGATATAGAGGATACATCGGCATACAAAATTCGATAATTCTTCCTGATCCCAAAGATAGTAACGGGTATTATTTAATACATAAAACTGCTGAATTAATTATTGAACCTAATAATCATTATTGGCGAGGAGATTTGCTTTATAGTTATATAGATATGAGTTGTAATGAAGAAAAGGGATGTGTAGTAAAAAAAAATGTAGAAATCTTAAAAGACACAAATTTTGTTGCGGGATATATGGCTGCATGTAAACATGCTAATGGGAAAGATTGGTGGATAATCCAATTAGGAAAAGATACAAATATTTATTATAAATTTCTTCTTAACAAGGATTCTATTGTATTAATAGATACTCAAAGTATGGGGCCAAAATTTGATGTATGGACAGATATAGGGCAAGCTGTTTTTTCACCCGATGGGAAAAAGTGGATAATGTATGATGATAAAGAAGATGCTATAATTTATGATTTTGACAGAGCAACAGGAGAGTTGAGTAATTTTAGGCAAGTAATAACGCAAGATAGTGGACGATTTGTGGGGGTTGCTATTTCGCCGAATTCCAGATTTGCATATTTATCTTCAACTTATGATTTGTATCAGATAGATTTATGGGCGGATGATATACAAGCATCATTAATACATATAGATCATTGGGATGGATTTAATGATTATGGATTTGGTGTTACTTTTAGCAATGCACAATTAGCACCTGATTGCAAGATATATATATCATCACCTACAACAGTAATGCATATGAGTGTAATAAATAAGCCCAATGAAAAAGGTAAAGCCTGTGATTTTAGACAACATGCGATCGAATTTCCAAATTTAATTGGAGGAAGTTCCATTCCCAACTTTCCCCACTTCCGTATAGATGAGGAGCAGATATGCGATAGTACCATTACTTGGATACCGGATGATTATATAGTCAAGGCGCCCAATGTATTGAGTGTATATCCCAATCCTGCATCGGATAAAGCGACTATCAGCGTATATACCGAAGGATATGAGCAAGGCATTATCCGCATATTCGATATGGACGGACGGTTGGTCAGAAGTATGGATATAGACTCGGAAGCCACAAAGCAGGTGGATGTGAAGTCATTGGTGCCGGGAGTGTATGCGGTGGAGTATGTATCGTATATAAGCGGGGGTAGGGATGTGAGGAAGATGGTGGTGGTGGAGTAGTTGTCTGAATTAGGATTTATTGGATTTGAAGATTGTAGGATTATGGGGAGGAGAAGTGAGGGACTGAGAGACTGAGAGATTGGGCGAATGGGCGATAGGGCGATAGGGCGTGAGGGCGAGTGTTTTTTTGTTTGGTGTTCCGGGTTCTATGTTTGGTGTTTTTGAAGCGAGATGTTTGGACTGTCAAATTTATTTGACAGATGTCATAAGTACTATAAATATAGAGGTTTATGGGAGATTGCCGTCTGCTTTACAGACTGTGTGAAAATATAAAAATACTATTTTCATAAAAGAAAGTAAAAAGATCATTGAAAAAAAGTGAAAATAAGTCGTCTAATATTTGGATATGTGAATATAAATAACTATATTGCAGAGCAATATACATTTGATTATATTTAATAAATATTAAGATGCATTATAAAGAAGGTAAAAATAGAAATGAGTTACTAATGTTTCCCCAAATGGATTTTTGGGTTAGTAAAGATAATATAGTACGTTTAATAGATTTAGTAGTGGACAAGGTAGTAATGTCAAACCCGGATAAATTCAAATGGAAAGGAAAAGAACAAAGAGGCAGAAAATCATATTCACCAAATACAATGTTAAAATTATTATTGTATTCATATTTGAACAGCCTGTCAGGAAGTCGAAAAATAGAAGGAGAGACATATCGAAACATTGAATTGATGTGGTTAATACAAGATTTGCATCCTGATCATTGGACAATATGTGAATATAGGCGAGATAATTCTGAACAAATAAAGTATATTACAATAGAATTCAGAAAATTTTTAAAATCAGAGAACTATATAGACGGCAAAGTACAGGCGACAGACGGAAGTAAATTTAAAGCATACGCATCACGAGATATGCTAACAGTAAAAAAGATAGAAAAGCGTTTAGAGAACATAGATAAGAAATTAGAAGAATATTTAGAGGAGTTTAAACGGGTAGATACATTAGAGGATTTAAAAGAGGAGATAAAAGAGGGATTTACAGACAGAAATGGGCCGGATATAAATATGGTATTAATAGATAAGATAGCAGATTTACAAGCACAAATAGAAAAGCTAAAAAAGCAAAAAGAACAAATAGAGAACTCGTCTAAGAAATATTTAGCGCCCAATGATCCGGATGCTAATATGATGAAAAGCAGAGATGGGTATATAGCGGGATATAATGGGCAAATAATAGTAGATAATAAAAATAAATTAATAACCTTATCAGAGATTACAACGCATGCTAATGATAAAAAAGAACTAAAAAACAATGTAGAAACACAAAAGGAACAAATAGACCTTGAGCCAGAGATACTTGAAGCAGATACAGGATATGATAATCTTAAACAGATACAAGAAATAGAAAAGAATACAAAAACAGAATGTTTTATACCGATTGGACAAAGTAAGACAGCGAAAAAGGATAAAAAAAATGAAATAGAATTTACCTATAATAAAGAGAGAAATGAGTATACATGTACACAAGGTAAAACTCTGAAATTGCATACAAGAAATAAAAAATATGGAGATAATAAATATGATATATATAAATGCAGGGAATGCCAAGGATGTCCAATACGAACTAAATGCACAACATCCAAAACAGGCAGAATGGTTCGCAGAAGTAAGAATCAGGAATGGATAGATGATTATAAGGCTAAAATGAAATTAAACGGATCTAAAGAAAAGATAAAGGAACGTAAAACAATAGTAGAGCATCCATTTGGAACAATAAAAAGATGGATGGGGAAATTTAATTTTTTGCTAACAGGGAAACATAAAGTTCAAATAGAATTTAATTTGTATGCGCTGGTATATAATATAAAAAGGATGGAAAAAATTGAAAATATGGCTGTATTATTGCAAAAAGTTGAAAATTATTCCTGGTAAAAGGGGAATATTTCTGTTTTTTTGTTCATTTCGATGTGTGACGAATATATGATTTGTGGGTTAATGATTTCATCGATTAATTTAAAAAAAAATGAAAAAAAATAATATTATTTTAATATTTTATTTTCACACAGTCTGTTTAGCTGACGGATTAAGTTAAAAAGAACATAACTCAAAAAGCGCATCCATATCCCTGTTTTGGTGGTATTTTTGTGGCGAAGCAAACAAAAATAGTGACAAAATGAGAAGGTAGCAAAACTGTCTGAATTAGGATTTACTCCGTAGGATTTTTATCCAACGGGGTGTAGGATGAGAGAATTTTAGGATTATTTTTGGCACTGCTGCCCCCTAGATGAAACTATTTTTCGCTTTGAGATTAAATGTTAATCCCAAATTAATTTGGTATAAGTATTGGTTGAAACCTTAGACCGATGATAAATAATTCTATATTTTTGAATATATTATTTTGTAAAATTGAAAAAGAAAAAATATTTGAATAAATTTGTGCAATAATTTTAATGTAAACAAAATATTATGGCAAAAACAGATATGTTTCAACCACATGATTATTTGATGTTGGATGAATTAATTTCGGAAGAAAACAAATTGGCAAGAGATGCTATCAGGGATTGGGTAAAGCAGGAAGTTACTCCTATTATTGAGGAATCAGCTCAAAAACACGAAACCTCGATCAAAATATTAAAAGGATTGGGTGAAATAGGTGCTTACGGGCCTAATATTCCTATTGAATACGGTGGAGGCGGAATGGATGAAATAGGTTATGGAGTTATTATGCAGGAATTGGAAAGAGGAGATTCGGGAGTCAGATCTATGGCTTCTGTTCAGACTTCATTGGTAATGTATCCGATCAACAGATATGGTAGTGAAGAACAAAAGAAGAAATATTTACCTAAACTGGCAACAGGAGAATGGATCGGTTGTTTTGGATTGACAGAACCTGATTATGGTTCCAATCCGGGGGGAATGGTTACAAATTTTGTTGATGACGGAGATCATGTTATTTTAAACGGAGCGAAAATGTGGATTACTAATTCTCCTTTGGCTGATGTTGGTGTTGTATGGGCTAAAGATGAAGAAGGTAAAGTCAGAGGTTTGATCGTTGAAAAAGGCATGAAAGGATATACAGCGCCGGAAATAGAAAATAAATGGTCATTGAGAACTTCTGCTACCGGAGAAATGATCTTTGAGGATGTTAGAGTTCCAAAAGAAAATATATTACCCGGAGTAGTTGGGCTGAGAGGACCTTTATCATGTTTGAATAAAGCAAGATACGGTATCGCCTGGGGTGCAGTTGGAGCAGCTATGGATTGTTATGATTCAGCATTGAGATATTCCAAAGAAAGAATACAGTTTGGTAAGCCAATAGGTCATTTTCAGCTTCAACAAAAGAAATTGGCTGAAATGATCACAGAGATCACAAAAGCACAGTTGCTGATATGGAGAGTAGGTACATTATTGGATGAAGGTAAAGCGACTCCGGCTCATATTTCCATGGCAAAAAGAAATAATGTAGAGATAGCACTGAAAATTGCACGTGAATCAAGGCAGGTACTTGGAGCTATGGGTATTACAGGAGAATTTCCGATGATGAGACACATGATGAATCTGGAATCTGTGATTACTTATGAAGGAACCCATGATGTTCATTTATTGATCACAGGGCATGATATTACAGGATTTAATGCATTTACTTGCTAGACAACAAGAATTTGGCATTTTGCAAGATAGAAGATTTGCCCTGTGAAACATCTTTATTTGATTTTACAGGGCAAATCGTATTTGCACATTTTATTTTGTATTACCTTTTAAATGCAGGTACCGGCGGAAACGTGGTAGTCTCATCTCGCTTATGAAAAGTTTTTTTATTCTTACTCCGAAAAAAATACTGTTTTATCCCCATTTTACTTTTCTGTTACTTTCTGCCTCGACCCTACAGGGAGAAGTAACAAAAAAGAAAAATTCCAATCCACCTTATATCAACCTGATAAGCGAACCTCTTTGACTTCGCTACCAAACTTCCAAAAGTAGTTTTATGTCAAATAAATTTGACATTCCAAAGCTTTTTAATCACCAAAGGTATTATCGATGGTGATCTATAACCACTTTTCCTCTTTTCAATAACTTATCCTGATCTAAAACATTATAAATATATATACCACTTTGCAATTTCCTTACATCTATGCTATTCCAACCGTATTTTACTTTTTTATTAATAGCTTTTTTCCCTTGAACGCTATAAATCACCATAAAGGCATTTTCCGGCAGATAATCACTAATGGTAAGCAACAAAATATCATCCACAGGATTGGGAAAAATATCAATGCTGAAATTTCTTGCCGGAACATCAGTAGCATCAGTCATCGCTATATTCAATGTCCTGCATGATTTGTCAGTAGATTTTTCATTGGATACGGTAAGACATACTTCATAAATTCCTTTTTCTGCGAAAATATGGCTTGGATTAATCTCCGTGCTTGTACTGCCATCTCCGAAGTCCCAATAATATTGCTCAGGCTCAAAATACGATAAGTCGGTAAACTGTACTGAAAGATAATCAAGGCTATCCTGTTCGTAAGCAAATTTTGACACAGGTATATTGTCAATACCTAATGTATCACAAACACTATCATCAATAGGTCCAAGACGAAAATTGGGATAGTTGGGAATAGTACGTGCTGTACCGACATTAGTTGGCAATTTGATAATATGTTGCTGTACTTCACAATCAATACCCCTATTATCCGGTTTATTTATTCTATGTATATGAGTGGAATTGCCACTATTTGGAATAATATATATTTTTTTATCTTGTCCAAGTGCCATCCATGATAATGTAAATCTATTTCCAAATTCATTTTCCCAATCAAAATCCCTGTATGCAACTATGGTCTTTGAGCCAAAAAAATCACTCTCTTTTAAATCAAATTGGAATAAATAGCGATCATTGCTGACATAAAGATACTCACTGTTTGGAGAAAAACACAATCCATCACCATAAATTGACAGCAAAGTATCCGCCCTTTCATTGGTCAACTCTCCTGTACATCTGTCAAAATCATATAATCTTAAATTGCCTTCACGAAGAATTGCATGTCCTCCCCAAAGTGCAAAATAACTACCATCTGGAGAAAATGATGCTTGCCCCAATTGACTTTTGGATATGCGATATGACTCAAATTCTTTTTTTCTTATTAAATTGATGCCGGATGGAGTAAGCAAATAAATATATATTTCATTTTTAAAAGTATTTGGTACAATCACCCACCAGTCCCTGCCATTAGCATGCTTACAAGCAGTAAGTTTTCCCCAGTCGGCTAATCTGTCAAACTCATCCTTCTGTTCAATCAAGTCAATATCTTTTTTTATCACTTTTCCCAATCCATTGTTTTTATTAATATCGATAATAGCATAGTAAACATGATTTATAAGGATATTGTGAATATCAAAATCTTCATATAGCATAATGTATTCCCCGCTATGCCCCGGATAAGGCAGGGACAATGCACCCTGCCATATTCGCAAACCTTGATATGTTGTAGGATAAATTGTATCTACAAATCTTTCCCAGAATTCTCCGTAAGCAATGCTATCTCCTCCTTCCATTACTTCATAATCTCTATTGTTGATAAACATACCATTGCTATAAAACAAAAGACTACCTGTACTATCGCACATACTTGTCATCTCTTCCTGAAAACTCATAAATTGTTCTCCATCTCTGTATATGCGTACCGGATTATAGTTGAAATCAAAAAATATACACCCCATCAGACTATCAGGATCAGGTCTCTCCGGTGTGATAAAAGATGTATATCCCATCATCCATAGATTATCTTCGTTTTGAGCAGGAAGTTGCTTATAAACTAATGAGATTAAAACTATCAATATAAATATTTTTATTTTCATAAATACTTTTTTATTTACTTTAGTTCCGTCATCTTTTAATATATTAACGAAATAAATACCTGATTGTAATTTTGAAACATCAACTTTTGCAAAAGAAGATTCCACTTTTTTATCAAATACTTTTTTCCCATCCGTATTGTATATTTCAACAATCATTGATTTAGTTTCGTTCTCCATATTGATAAATAATTCATCAGTTGCGGGATAGATTGTATTAATATTTATTGAACAAAGTTTATGCTAAAAGCTGATTAAAAATATTGGCAAAAAATATGGGACAGGAAGTTTGTTTATGTTTTATTGTGCATTTTCAACTTATGATACCATTCAATATATCCCAAAATAGCGAGGATCAGAAAAATGAAATACTGAATTCCTGTAAATCCATATCCTTTTACAAAATACAGTGGTACTGAAACTATATTTACACTAATCCAAAAAATCCAGTTTTCGATTTTTTTATTCGCCATTAGCCACATTGCGACGAATGCTGCTCCTGTAGTAAAAGTATCCAAATATGGAGTTGCTTTTCTGAATTCCTGCAGATTGTTTGAAGTTAATTTTTCAATGGCATAGTTAACTGATTGGGAAAAATTCAGGTTATTTGGCATTACATTGTAGTGTCTATAAACAGCGATTACAAAAACGGAAGTGAAAACAAAAATTCCAAATGATTTCAGTTTATCAATAAAGTTTGTTCTTGATATTGAAATATGTTCGTTTTTCGTTTTATCAATAACTCTGCTCCACATATACCATCCATATATACTCATTATTGAATAATAAATATTTATGATCAGGTCACCGTAATAATTCCACTGAGATAGTAAATAGACATATATTAAAGTACTTACCAGACCTGTAGGAAAAACTAATATATTTTCTTTTTTTGAAAACCAAACACTCAAAATACCCAAAAGTGCAGCGATGAGTTCCAGCCAGATCATATATGTTTCAGCTGTTTTGTAAGGGTCGGTTAAGAAATTGATTACTGTTTCCATATTTAAAAATAGGGACAAAGATATAAATAAACAGCTTTCAAATAAATTATCATCAAATTTAAAATATTTTAATTAAAAAAATTTGATTAATTAATAAATAAGTTATAATTTTGCGCTCCATTTTGGTTCCGTAGCTCAGCTGGATAGAGCATCAGATTTCTAATCTGACGGTCACAGGTTCGAATCCTGTCGGGATCACCAGAGGATAAAAAGTCCAACGCAAAGCGTTGGGCTTTTTTTATTCCAAAATTTTTATCACAAGCTTGCTTGATGATAAAAATTTTGGAATAAAAAAAGGAAAACACGTAAGTGTTTACTTTTTATTTCGACCTTGTATCCCCAAAGGATCATCGTAGATAATCCTGTCGGGAATAAAAAAAGGAAAACACGTAAGTGTTTACTTTTTATTTCGACCTTGTATCCCCAAAGGATCATCGTAGATAATCCTGTCGGGAATAAAAAAAGGAAAACACGTAAGTGTTTACTTTTTATTTCGACCTTGTATCCCCAAAGGATCATCGTAGATAATCCTGTCGGGAATAAAAAAAGGAAAACACGGTAGTGTTTGCTTTTTATTTCGACCTTGTATCCCCAAAGGATCATCGTAGATAATCCTATCGGAAATCATCGGCTGGAGATTTTTAATGGATCATTGCAGATAATCCTGTCTATAAAATTTTTAAAAAGCAAACACGAGTATTAGCTTTATATTTTACCCTTTTATCCTCTAACCTGAACAAACCTAAACCCAAAGGAAAAAATAATAATGTCGTCCCGATGGGACTTTTAATGTTTTTTGTACTCTTTTCTACCATAATTCCGTCCCTAACGGGACTTTTTAACACAATTTAATTCATAAACTCTTGTGAATAAGTACAATAAAATCGGGAATAAGATCCTTAGGGAGAATAAATCTGTAATGCGATAAAATGAAATACACCTGATATTTTGTCAGGGATCATCGTTAGATAATCCTGTCGGGGTATGGCAGAAACTCCTATTGTAAAGATTTTGGAAACATTCTTATAAATTCTGGCAGATAATGAAAATTTATAAATGCTGGTTTTACACATTAAGATAAATGTTAAAGTTTAAAAAAATGCTGCATAAATTTTTATATATTAAAAATAATTTATATATTTGCGCATAGAATGCTATGGAAAAATAGCATTTATGAATTTTCCCAAATTCTTTCAGTAAACAATAGTTGTTAGTAAAATGATATATGCATATTGTATATCAATAGCATATATATATAAATAAAACTCAACTAAGGTCAAAATGAGAGAACTAAATTATCTAAAAGAGATTAAATCAAGGAAAGCTTATTTTATATCTTTGATTAAAATTTTTATTCCGTTTGTATTAATTTTTTACAATTTTAATGCTTTAAGTCAGTGTCAGGCAAATTCAGGTGAAATTTCGGGTACTGTTTTTAAAGATATTAATTTTAATAATATTTGGGATGTAAATGACGAGCCTTTAGAAGGTATAAAGGTATCGGTTTTTGATAACCATCAGCAAATTTTGGGAGAATATATTACTCAGAATGATGGGAAATATATTTTTTCCGGTTTGGCAGATGGTGTGAAATATAGAATTGAATTTAGTTATCCGGATGATTTGTTTTTAGTTTCAGGGTACAGAAATGTTATTTTTGCCCAGGCTCCCGGATGTAATGTAGATTTATTACTTCACAGGCCGGTGGAATATACATATGATAATCCCGAATTGGCACTTTCCATGTTCTTGCAGGGTAAGATTACCCAATACAGGGAAAATCCGGTTTTGTTATCATTTGATTCAAATTATAATTCAACAAGTGGAGTTGAAAAAATAGCTTCCAAAGGTGATATCGGTTCTGTTTGGGGTGTTGCATTTATGAAAACAACCCAACAGTTATTCAGTTCGGCTTTTGTTAAACAATATGCTTTTTTAGGACCGGCAGGATTAGGTGCAATATACTCAACTCAAAGAACGGTTGACGGTTGGAAAACTTCATTGTTTGTTGATCTGTCTGCTCAGGGTATTGATCTTGGCACCTTGATAACAAACGATGCTAAAAATTGTGATTACGGTTCTCAGGTTGGGAAAATTGGTATCGGGGCTATTGCTTTATCTGATGATGAAAAGTATCTTTATGCAGTAAATATATATAAAAATGAGCTGATTAAAATTCCGACAGATAAAAGCAAATTTGATGAAATAGAAGAAATACCGGTTCCAAATCCTCAGTGTGTTGGCGGGAATATGCATACATTTGCATTAAAACATTATAAGAATAAACTATATGTAGGAGTAACATGTGGAGCTGAAATTTCAAGAAAGGAAATCAATAGTACAATAACGGTTTATGAATATGATCCTGTATATAATATTTTTGGAGAAATATTTTCTACAAATTATTCAAAAGGATATTTGCATGATGAACCATCCTATGATGTAAAAACACAACATTGGATTACTGATATAGATTTTACTGATGAAGGGAACATGATCATCATTCTTAATGACAGAACAGGACACAGGTATTGCAATCCGGTAAATAGCCGTTTAGATACTCAAAACGGGGATGTGCTTTTAGTTTGGAACAATAACGGGACTTGGGAATTGGAGAACAATGGTTATGCAGGTATTTATACCGGATCGGGAGTCGGTAATGGGGAAGGTCCCGGTGGAGGCGAATTTTTCGGTTATGATTTTTGGCCTACCAATCCTGCACTTCACCCTGAAACAACTACAGGTAGTGCATTTGCTTTGGCGGGGACAGGTGAGGTTATTGTGCCATGTTATGACCCTGAAGCAAAAGCATATTCCGGTGGAGTGAGAAGTTTTAATACATCAAATGGAAATTTGAATTCAGTTCTTTCTGTTTATACTCATACGACATTTCCTCAAATGGGTAAGGCTTCCGGATTTGGTGATTTGGACGCTATTTATGATCCATTACCTTTGGAAATAGGTGATTATATCTGGTTTGACAAGGATAAAGACGGAGTTCAGGATCCTGATGAAGAAGGGATATCCGGTATTTCAATTTCTCTTTATGATGATAATTGCAATAAAGTAGGTTCAACAGTTTCTGATAAAGATGGCTATTATCTATTTGATAATACAAATGTTGATTTGAATAATGACGGAAATTTTGAAAGCCCTGATATTTTGCAAAAATATTATGTGGTAATTGATGATAATAGATTTGTTGATGATAAATTGACTAAGGGTAGTAAAGATTATTATCTGACTGTGTTGAATAAAGGTTCCGGAACAAATAGAGATAATAATGACAGTGATGCATCTGTTGCAAGAAATATATGTGGTGCATTTGAAGGGAAACCTTATGTAGAAGTATTCACTAAAAGTTCGGGGCAAAATCTATATAATGCTGATTTTGGATTTGCAGAAAGCAAAATATTTGATTTGGCACTGCGAAAAATTAATATTAGCAATAAAACCGTACATTACGGAGATATTGTTACTTTCAAGATAACAGTATTTAATCAGGGAAATGTTCCTGCTCACGATATCGTTGTATCGGATTATTTGAATACAGGTTTTGATGTTGAATCCGTACAAAACCCTGAGTGGATAATTTCTGCAGGAGAAAATATTGCCAGGTACCGGTATCCCTCAACTCTTATGCCGGGTAGTAGCTTTGATGTATTTATAAAAATGAAAGTGAAGGCTGATGTCAAATTGGAGGATTTGGTAAATTATGCGGAGATCAGTTCAGCTCTTGACCCTGATGGTAATCCTGGAAATGATGTGGATTCTGTTATGGATGAAGATCCTAATAATGATATTGGAGGAATGCCCAATTACTTAGGGAATAATTCTGTTTTGATTACAGATGATATGATTGATGATGATGGAACCATTGACGAAGATGACCATGATCCGGCTGTTGTTAATATATTGGATTTGGCATTGCAAAAAGTTATTATAAACCAGAATACTGTATTTACAGTTGGTGATACAATCACGTTTGGGTTCAATATTTTTAATCAGGGAAATGTTATTGCTTCAAGTTATGATATTGTTGATTATTTGCCGGATAATTTGATATTTGATTCAAAATTGAATCCGGGATGGATTAAAAATTCCGATACTACTGCAATTTTTGAAGTTCTTGAAGAATTGCCACCATTTAGTAAAAAGCAAATTCAAATAAAATTGATAATAGATCCTAATTCAAAAGGAGATGAGATATTAAATTTTGGAGAGATAAGTAATGAAAAAACACAGGATGAAGATAGTCCCAAAGATTATGATTCTGTTCCGAATCAGATAAGAACAGATGATTCCGGAGGTAATCCCGGAACAAGTACCGATAATCAGGTTAACAGTTCACCAATGTCCAATGTTCCTGATGAAGATGATCAGGATGTTGCATCTATTATCATAACAAATTTTGATCTGGCTTTAACAAAAAAAGCATTGAATCATAATATTAAGAAAGGTGACGATGTAGAATATGAGATTGAAGTATTTAACCAAGGTGCTATTACAGCTGATAAAATAACATTGGTTGATTATCTTGATACAGGATTTGTGTTGAATGATCCTGCATGGGCATATTACAGTAATGATAATTCCAAAGTGGAAACATTGCTATCGGTTGGAAATGGGAAATTGCCACCTCAGGGATTATTACCGGGAAAGTCCGTGAAAATAAAAATCAAGTTACATTTGGACGACGTTGCTGATAATGTGGACTTTTTAGTTAATGAAGTAGAGATAAAATCAGCTTTTGATATTTCGGGGAATAATCTGGGAATATATGATAAAGATTCTACTCCCGATGATATAAAAGGCAATGATGCTAAAGGAAATGATAACCAACTGGATGGGGATGGTACAAATGATGAAGATGATAATGACTGGGCAAAAGTATTTGTGAGGTCACGTATTATATTTGATCCTTGTGTATGTCTGAATAATGCAACGGAAGAAGGAGACGGACAATTTGTAATCAGTATTTCTATTGTATCACCTTCGGGTGAAAACTGGGTTATTGATTCTATTTACAGATTTTATGATATGGCAAGTCCTGCACCTCCGGCTCCTCCGGTAGAATATGCTTTAGGGACAGTAGTGCCTGAAACAATTAATGATCCGAAACCGGGGTTGAGTACTTATACTATTCAGGGAAAACAAATAGATGGAATTGCTTATTACGTTAGATTTAAAAATAATCTTGGAGATACTCAATTTATAGATCTTTCTTCCGGTGTTTGTTCTTATGATAATATAGTGGTTGACGGACCTACAGGAACCTGTATGAATACTACACATGATTATTCTATACAAAATCCTGATCCGAATGCTACATATACCTGGACATTACCGAATGGTGGTGGAAATATAACAGGTTCCAATGTAGGAAATAAAGTTACAATTGATTGGGGTAATGTCAATGGAGAATATGAAGTAAATATTTCAGCATCCGGTATGGATATTTGTATGTCTCCAAAGACACTTAATGTGAAAGTAGGTAATTCAACGGGTTCATTGGCTTTGGATGATTATGTGGTCGGAAGTGTTGATATGAATTGTGAGCTTAAGGTGACTCCTGATGTTGTTATTGCAACTCCTGTTGACCCAAGCACTCCGTTTAAAGTGATAATAATTGATCCTGAAGGAAATATTCTGCCTGACAATGTGATTACTTCAGAATATATCGGTATGGATATGATGGTGAAAGTGATAGATCAATGCAGCGGTCAACAAGGAATGTCGATTGTAAAAGCTATTGATAAGCAAAAACCGGAATTGGATTGTGTTGATGCAACAGTGGATTGTGATTTGATGGGTGAATATCCCGGGCCTGAAGTTACGGATAATTGTGATAGTGATCCTGAAGTGATTTTTACAAATGAAACTGTGGATTATCAGGATTGTACGTCAGGATTTACCAAGATAATAACAAGGAGTTATGTAGCTATAGATAAATATGGAAATATGTCGGATCCGTGTATTCAACATATTAATGTAAACAGATTGAATAAAAATGAAGTAGTATTCCCTGATAATTATTTGATTGCGGATAATACTGCATTGACTTGCAATACCTATGCTGTAAATGATGAAGGAAATCCTGACCCGTCTGTGACAGGTACACCCCATTATCATGGTAAGGATCTCTTTACTATTTGCAATAATAATTTTTGCGAAACAACAGTCGGTTACAATGATTTTGTACTAACCGATAATGGTTGTGAAAAAATAATAAAACGAACATGGTATGTTTTTGAAAATTGTGAGGATATTACATTCAATAATATTATTTCCTATATTCAGACTATTGAAATTCATGATTTAATACCTCCGATACCCACAGCTCCTGATAATCTGGTTGTTACAACTAATGGTTGGGATTGTAATGCTGATGTTTTATTGCCGGTATTAGAAATTGAAGATAATTGTTCGACTCAATTTAAAGTTGATATGATTTATCCGGGAGGAATGAAAGAAAATTCTAATGGAGGATTGATAAGTTTGCCTGTTGGAATTCATCATGTTATCTATAATATTTATGATCAATGCGATAATCTTTCACAACTTGATTTGACGGTAACAGTGCTTGATAAAACAGCTCCTGTAGCAGTATGTCAATCAAATACGACAGTGTCATTAAACTCATTTGGAGAAGCAGATGCTCCTGCATTATCCTTTGATTCCGGAAGTTATGATGATTGCGGGGTTGCAGGAATTGAAGTTCGTCGAATGTTTAATGATGATTTTGGATCAACGGTGCATTTTGATTGCAAAGATTTAGATAGTACTTCTATTATGGTTGTTTTGAGAGCAACGGATTATGAAGGAAACTGGAATGAATGTATGGTTGCAGTAAATGTCCAGCACAAATATCCTCCGCAAATCACTTGTCCTGATGATATGCAGGTAGAATGTGATTTTCCGTATGAAGCCGATAGTTTGGCAAAATATTTTGGCAATGCTTCGGCTACTGATGTTTGCGGTATTACTTTAGAAGAAGAGGATCCCGCGTTTAGGTTTACTCAATGTGGTACAGGATATATTAAAAGGCATTTTATCGCTACAGGAAGAGGAGGGTTGCAGAGAGATTGTTACCAGCGAATTGATTTTGAAAATTCAAATCCTTTTAGCGATAATGATATAACATGGCCGGAAGCAGAACAATCTACAAGTGATTGTGGAACGGATCATTTGTCACCCGATTATTTCGGATGGCCTGTTTTAAATGAAGATCAATGTGATCTTGTTTCGATGAATTATTCAGATCAAACATTTTTTGGTATTCAAGATTCAGCCTGCTATACAATAGTGCGTTCTTGGACAGTATTGGATGAATGTCAAAAAGTGAATGGAAAATTTAAAACATGGCATTTTGATCAATTGATTCATGTTGATAATAATATTGATCCTTTTATTGAGCCTCTTGTTGATGTGGATACATGTACTTATGATACAGCGTGTCAATCTGGATTTGTTACTCTTGAAGCAATTGGGTCAGATGATTGTACTGCTGCTGATGATTTGCAGTGGACTTATAAAATAGATTTGAATAATGACGGTACATTTGATACAATAGTTTATCAGGTTGGAGGAAAAGCTATAGCAAGTGGAACTTATCCTATAGGAACACACAGTATATTATGGCAGGTTGAAGACAGATGTGGAAATTTATTTGTCAGATCTCAACTGTTTACTATAAAAAATTGTAAAAAACCAACGGCAATTTGTAAAGATAAACTAGTTGTTGAGTTAGGACCTGAAGTTGAAAACGGCGATACTATTGCAGTAGCTGATATTTTGGCAAAACTTTTTGACGGAGGTAGTTATCATAGCTGTGGTTATCCTTTAAAATATAGTTTTAGCCTTGATGTTACTGATACTATTTTGTACCTGGATTGTTCCTGGGTTCGTCAGGAAGAACATAATATCACACTCTATGTAACAGATATATTTGGAAATGTAGATCAGTGCAATACTCATATGACTGTTCAGGATAATTTTTATATTTGCAATCCATTTGATAGATGTATTAGTTATCCTTTGGATTCGGTTGTTGTAGAATCCTGCAATCCCGATTTGGATCCCGGTCATGGTATTTTAGATAGTTTGATTGTTGATAATTCTTGTGGTTGTAATGATTACGATATAAATTATTCTGATACGGATGTTAGTGACGGAACAAATACTTGTCAAACTATAAAAAGAGAATGGAGTGTGGATTTCAACTGCATTGATTTGGATACAACAATCTATTTTGTTCAGACTATAGTAGTTAAAAATCATAAAACACCTGATTTGATTTGTAGTGCGGATATTATTGTTGATGCAAGCTCGTCTTGTGATACTTATGTTTCCATTCCTTCTCCATCTTATGATGATGGTGGATGCAATACGGGACTGACTTTGATAAATGATTCTCCTTATGCGGATCTTCAGGGAGGAGATGCAAGTGGAACTTATCCGGAAGGGACGACAACGGTTACATTTACTTTGACTGATGATTGTGGTAATATGTCACAGTGCAGTTTAAATGTGACAGTTATAGATAATTCGGATCCGGTTTGTGTTTCCAATGATACGATTGTTGCATTGGGAGGAGATGGTACAGTGCAGATCGATGGAAGTTTTGTCGCTTCGGGTTCAACGGATAATTGTGGTATATTATCAATAAGTGTAGATCCTAATAGTTTTAATTGTGATGACATAGGAGATAATATTGTCAATATAGTAGTGACTGATAATAGTGGTAATCAAAGTATATGCTCTGCTACAGTATCGATTATTGATACTCTTACACAATTATGTAATGCTCAGGATGCTACTATTTATCTTGATGACAATGGTGAGGTTGTATTAGATCCTGAGGATATATATGCAGGTTCAGGTGGCTGTGGCGGTTCAAGTGATGTTTCGTTGGTAGCAGAACCTGATACTTTTAATTGTGATGATATCGGCGAAAATACGGTGCAACTTATTGTTACGGACAATACAACAGGTATTAGTGATACCTGTGGGGCAATTGTAACGGTTTTAGATACAACAGCACCACAATGTCTGGTTCAAAATACAACTGTTTATATTGATGAAAACGGAGAAATTTCCATAGATTTTGCAGATATAGATAATGGAAGTAATGATCAATGCGGAGTGATAACAAGTACAGAACTGAGCGATTCTTCATTTGATTGCAATGATATCGGAAGTGCACAAACAGTAGTTGTGACTCTGACGGATCCGAGTAATAATGCTTCTACGTGTGAAGCAGAGATAACCGTATTGGATACGATCTCTCCGATTTGTCAATCAGTAGATACTACTGTTTATTTGGATTCACAAGGTATGGCGACAATATCAGGAAATGATGTGGGATATGAATCTACGGATAATTGTGGTATATTGTCAATAAGCGTTGATCCTGATAGTTTTAATTGTAATGATTTAGGAGATAATATTGTTAATATAGAAGTAACTGATAACAGTGGTAATCAAAGTACTTGCTCGGCTACAGTAACTGTCATTGATACATTTACTCAATTGTGCAATGCTCAGGATGCCACTATTTATCTTGATGACAATGGTGAGGTTGTATTAGATCCTGAGGATATATATGCAGGTTCAGGTGGCTGTGGCGGTTCAAATGATGTTTCGTTGGTAGCAGAACCCGATACTTTTTATTGTGATGATATCGGCGAAAATACGGTGCAACTTATTGTTACAGACAATACAACAGGTATTAGCGATACCTGTGAATCAATTGTAACGGTTTTAGATACAATAGCACCACAATGTCTGGTTCAAAATGCCACTGTTTATATTGACGAAAACGGAGAAGTTTCCATAGATTTTGCAGATATAGATAATGGAAGTAATGATCAATGCGGAGTGATTTCAAGTACAGAACTGAGCGATTCTTCATTTGATTGCAATGATACCGGAAATACACAAACAGTAGTTGTGACTCTGACGGATCCGAGTAATAATACTTCTACGTGTGAAGCAGAGATAACCGTATTGGATACTATCTCTCCGGTTTGTCAGACTGTGGATACTATTACCGTATATTTGGATTCAACAGGTATGGCTGTAATAACTGGAAATGATGTAGATGCCGGTTCATCAGATAATTGTGGTATTGATAATATAATGGTAGATCCCGACACAGTGTTCTGTTCTGATGCTGGAGAGAATATTTTAAATATTACGGTCACGGACAATAGCGATAATCAGAGTTTCTGTACTTCAATAGCAATAGTTCTGGATACTGTCACTCAACTTTGTATGGCACATGATACTATTTTATATCTTGATGAAAATGGATTTGGAGTTTTGGATCCATATGACATTTATTCAGGAAACGGTGGATGCGGTGGATCTGACGATATAACCCTTGTTGCCGAGCCGGATACATTCAATTGTGATGATCTGGGTGAAAACTTTGTTCAACTTATAGTTACGGATAATGTTACTGGGAATAGCGATACATGCGGATCTGTTGTTACGGTTATAGATACAATAGCACCGTTATGTTTAGTACAAAATACCGATGTCTATCTTGATGATAATGGTACAGCTCATTTGACATTTGAAGATATTGATAATGGAAGTTATGATCCTTGCGGAATGATTGTTGATACATTATTGAGCAATGATACATTTGATTGTACTCAGACCGATACGGTTCAGGTAGTTACTGTAACATTGACTGATAATAGCAATAATACATCTACTTGCGAGGCTGACATTACCGTACTTGATACTATTGCACCCCAATGTGAAGCCGTAGATACATTAGTTATATTCCTGGATACTACCGGAATGGCTGTTATCAATGGTCAAAATGTAGATAATGGTAGTAGTGACCAGTGTGGATTTATTGATTTAGAGGTTAGTCCGGATACATTTTATTGCAATGATGCGAGTATTCCGGCAGAATTTATTTTAACAGTAACAGATAATAGTGGAAATTCAAGTCAGTGCTCCGGAATAGTAATACCACTTGATACAATATCTCCGACAATTATTTGCCCGGCAGATACGACAATATCATGTACCGATGTTCCCGAAGAACAATATTACGTAGATGAATTTGGAGAACCGGAGATATATGATAATTGCTCACAGGGAGGTGATTATACAGAGACAGATGTGATGAGTATAGATAATTGTGGTGCAGGATTTATTGCCAGAAATTTCCAGGTAACCGATCCCAGCGGCAATACATCAATGTGTACCCAATTGATAACAATTGAATCAACTGATAATTTCGGGGAAGAAGATATTACCTGGCCTGCAGATACAGTATATGTAGAAAACTGTTATTCGACTGATCCTGATTCAATCAATAGTTTTCCTGTGTTGGATACAAGTGATGCGGAATGTTCTGATATTACAACGGATTATGAAGATACCAATCTTACTCCGGGAGGAAGTTGCAATGATACAATTCAAAGAGTTTGGACAGTAGTGGATTCTTGTCAATATGATATGGATCCGGCTACAGGAATTTATCAGGATACTCAATTGATTATTGTATTTGATACACTGGCTCCTTTGATTTACGCTCCATCTGATACTACGATTACAGTAACAAATGATGAATGTCAAAATGTTTATGTAGATTTATACGGTTATGTAGTGGATTGCGATCCTAATGTTGTAGTTACAAATGATTCTCCGTATGCAGATGATCCTAATAGTGCCGATGCTTCAGGATATTATCCGGAAGGGGAATGGGATATTACAATAACGGCAACAGATCAATGTGGTAATGATTCAACATATTTATACAATGTTAAAGTTGAATTTCCAAATTATTGTAAAAAAGCGACTTTTGAGATAACCGAGGATCAAAATGTTCTTGTTTTTGTCGATGAAGTAACTACTACTACTCCTGATTGTGCTGATATGTCACTGTCAAATACTGATCCTGATTTAGATAGTATATATTATTATTGTTCGGACTTAGGGAATAGCGAACTAAATGTTTATAAATATAATCAGAATGGAGAATTAATTGATTCCTGTGTGTCGGCGATCACGATTATAGATCCGAATAATTTCTGTGACGGCAATTTAGTATCAGGACTTAAAGGTAATATTTTGACAGAGTATGGTGAAGGGGTGGAAAATGCAGAAGTAGAATTAAATGGAGATGGTGAAATGAAAGAGTCAACCAATGTCGCAGGAAAATTTGAATTTATGCCTCTTTATGAATCCGGTTATTATTCGATCAAACCTATGAAGAACGATGACATAATGAATGGAATCAGTACAATGGATATTATCAATATTCAAAAGCATATCCTCGGTATTGCCCAGTTGGATTCTCCGTATAAGATGATATCAGCAGATATAGATAATAATAATAGAATCTCTGCTTCGGATATTCTTAATTTAAGAAAAGTGATATTAGGTGATGAGACTATTTTTATCAACAATAACAGTTGGAAGTTTATAGATGCATCTTATAATTTTGAAAACGTTAATAATCCGTTTTATGAAAATTACCCTCAAGAGATAAATATTAAGGGATTAAATAAAATTATGGATATTGAATTT